>CAZLZH010000001.1:0-133187 GCA_964563955.1 uncultured Bacteroides sp.
ATCGCCAAGCGGTAAGGCACAGGACTTTGACTCCTGCACTCGTTGGTTCGAATCCAACTAGCCCAGCTATATAATTTATTATATGGGCCACTAGCTCAGTCGGTAGAGCACTTGACTTTTAATCAAGTTGTCGGGGGTTCGATTCCCCCGTGGCTCACGAAAAGCAGATGCATCGCGTCTGCTTACTTTATTTATATACAAGTTAATATTATGCGGGTGTGGCGGAATTGGCAGACGCGCTAGATTTAGGTTCTAGTGGGAGACCGTGCAGGTTCAAGTCCTGTCACCCGTACGAAAAAAAGACAATCTAAAATGATTGTCTTTTTTGCTTTTAGGGCATAATAGCGCTTACCATATAATACGGTAAGCGCTATGTTTATAATATCTTATCCCTCTCGCTCTTTCATCAGCAAGCTATCATAATTCCTCTTCTTCCCGCTTTTTTCACCGGCGAAGTATCATAATACCTGCAAATGCGAGAATTGATAGTGTAAAGATTGCAGTTACCGGAACTGAATCTCCTGTCTTAATTGATGTATTTGTTCCGGTGTCGATTGGCGCATCCTTCATAACAACCACGCCATCTTCCATGAGCGTATATTCATACTCTCCTGTCTTCACATATACCTTGCCATCTACATCAAATCTAAAGTAGATTGTCTCTGCGACACTGTAGCCTTCCGGTGCAGTAATCTCTGTCATGGAATACAAGACATCCGGTCTGAACTTGTACATCAAAATCTCATGCTTTTGATCTGTTGATACCCAGCTGTCAATGAGATTTCCATCTGCATCCTTTATCTCAATCGTTGCACCCGGAAGCTCGTTACCATTTGTAGCATCTACCTTGCTGAAGGTTGCAAATCTCGGTGCATCCTGCATGACAACTGTGTTTGTATCTGCTTCATGGAATTCATTATCTGTTCCAAGAATTGATACATTACCATAGTTATCAACCATAAAGATAATACTTTCCGCAACTTCGTAGCCAAACGGTGCCGTAACCTCTGTCAATGTATATCTCTTATTCGGCTCAAAGTTTTTAAGTGAAACTCGGTGCGGAGCTGTCGAGGAAGTCCAAGGCTCTACAACTGCATTTCCGTCTTCATCCGTAATCGTAAGATTAGCGCCCGGAAGCTCCTCGCCGTTTGTAATATCCTGCTTACTGATATTTACATTACCTTTATTATGGTAATTATTCAATATGACACTCGTCTCATTATTTCCAGCATCTGTTTCTGTAACCTGAATATCACCCGCTTCTCCATCATACTCAACGGATATATTTCCATCCGATGCCACAGTCAGCTTCATATCTCCTGCCCGGACAAAATTCTCGTCTGACTGTTCAGATACAGTATAGGTTCCCGTCTGAAGATCCTCAACTACCCACTTCTTTTGACTTTCATCATACGGAATCTCTGTCTTTTCCGATTGTCCGTACCCATTATAGTAGAACTTCGTATTTGAAACATACCGTTGAATTTCCGTCTCATCACTTATCTCGTTTCCAAACGGATCCATGAACCGTTTTTCAATTGAGAAGGAATTTTCCACTTTCTGATGATTCTTTAAGGAAAGTGCAATGCCCGCTTGATTCGCCGCATTCTGCGTTACAATCATATCATCGGCATTGATTCCATTATATCGCGCTGATATGCGTGTCTTTTCCGGTGCTGTCTTTTCAACAGTCAATGTTATGGTTCCGGCCAGTACATAATCCGAATTTGTACTTGTCTCTTCAATGACATATACGCCCGGCTCCAAATGTTCTACCTTCCATCCACCGAAAACGGCATCATATCCAAATGTGGCAACTGCATTGCCATTCCTTTTCATTGTAAATACTACATCCCTTAAAAGCGCTTCATACTCTGCTCCGTCTGCCGTATCGTTGCTTTGATTGATAAACAGCTTTTTCAATGTAACCTGATTGTCGTATCCCTTTCTTTTATTGATTACATTCAGTGTCTTATCATAATCACTGGCTGAGCTTAAAGAATCTGCTCCGGATATATTCGTAATCGTTTTGTCATCCTGAACCCTAAAGGTAATTGCAGTTGAATTTTCTTCAAAGCCTGCACCGGCCTCCTCTCTTATTTCATAATAACCCGGCTCCAGATTATAGAATACATATAAGCCTCTTTCTTTATTAAACTGAAGCTTTCTTTCATCCGTAATCTCATAAGGTGCACCAGAGTGCACCGCCTTGTACAGACGGAATTTTGCATATTCCCCATCTTCCATATCCTGAAGTTCAATTGATTCTCCCATTGACGTCTCATAGCTTTTGTTAATCGTCAATTTGTTCGCAACCTCATGGTTTTTAAGCTCAATGGATGCACTTACCAAGGTTCCGGAATTTGCAATTCTGAAATCATCTGCATATCCTCCCGTATAAGTAGCTGTAATCGTTCCATTCTGCGCCACGTTCAGAGCAATCGTTCCAATCGGCTTCATATATCCCGCCGGTACCGTCGTCTCAACAAGCTCATATGTGCCCGGCTCAAGATTCTCTACCGAATAAAAGCCAGAGACAGAATTATAAGTCATTGTTTTTACTGTAGTTCCATTCTTTTGAACCGCAAATTCGGCACCCGAAACTCCATTTATCTCATTTTGATCTACATCCAGATAACGTTTTGACAATGTCAGTTTATTCGCTTTTCTGACATTCTTAGCCGTTACGGTTACCTGTGTGGTATTATTTGACGCACTTGTAGTCCATCCATTCGACGTTGTGAGGTTTATCTTACCATTTGCATCCACGGTAAATGTAGCATCTGCCACACCATCAAAGCCAACCGGTACATTTTCTCTAATTGTATAGGTTCCCGGAATGAAATTGGAAAATGTATAGGTTCCGTTATTTGAATCAAATGTATAGGTTGTATATACATTTCCTCTACTATCTCTTACAACAAAGCCGGCTCTGCTGACTAAAGCGGAACTGCTAATCGGTGTAGTACCATCCGCCAAATAATATTCCTTCTTCACAATCAGCTTATTTTCTGACTGTCTGTTTATAAGGGTTGCCGATACCTCCGTAGTATTGTTATTATACAAATCCGTAAAGTCCCGACCAGAGCCACCATAGCTTGCACGTATAACTCCGTTTGTAACCGTTAATGTTATATTACCCGCTGTACCAAATCCAGCCGGAGCACCGGTCTCCTTCAATGTATAAGTTCCATCCTCTAAATTCGATATCGTTATCACATTATTGGATTTACTTACTGAGGCAGAACGATCGGTTCCCCCTTTGCTCAACGTAAATGTTGCAGCGTTCATATAGGCTGATATTGCAGCGGCATCCGTCACTACAGTTCCATTGATATATGCAAACTGCTTTGTAAGCTTAAACTTATTTGTAATGCAGTTTGCCGCCTGTACACTTACTCCATGTGCATTATTTGTTTGAACATTTATCGTTTTGCCTGACGGATAAGTTCCTGTGGCACTATTCGTTATCTCAATTGTATAATCCTCTTTTACTTCAAATGTAATATCATTACATTTCGTATACCCTGCCGGTGTGTATGTTTCTTTAATCACATACGATCCCGGTTCCAGCTTGTTAAATATGCAACTGCCTCCGGTTGCCGTCAAAGTCTTAACAAGCGTTTCTGCTCCACTTACCGCACTATACAGCGAAAACTCAGCCGGTCTTGCCGGAGCCTGTGAAACAGTCGTTGCTTTGTCTGCCTGATAATATTGCTTGTTTACAGTGATACTGTTCTCATTCGGACGGTTTACAAGTGTAAACACAATCGTTTGACCATCATTTGCACCTTCCTGATCAATCGCCACACTGAAATTGTCAGGATTTCCGGGTTGTCCGGCAGCATTTACATAGCTTACTGAATCTGCAACAATCTTTTTGTTATTATCGACTGAAAAAGTAAGCGTACCTGCCAATATATAACCATTTTTCGTACCGGTCTCTTTTAATGTATAAGTTCCTTCGCCTAAATTATCCGATTCCCAACGCTTTGTAGCATTCTTATATATAAGATTGGTCGAAAGATCCTCCGTACCATTTTTCTTTAACTCAAACGTGATACCATCCGTATCATTTGCAAGCGTCAAATCGCCATCCTGATTGCTCAGCTGCTTTACAACATAGAATCGGAACGCTGTTCCCGAAAGCGCACGGTTTGCAACATTTGCCGTTGCCGTATAGTCTGCATCAGCACCAGCGACCGTAATCTTATAATCATTATCAACTGTAAAATATACATCGCTTACCGGCTCATAAATGGTTGTATCATTTGCTTTCTTTTGTTCCACTACCCTATACTCGCCCGGTTCCAGATTCGTCCATTTATAATCGTCGCCGAGAGCCGTATTTCCGGTCGTATCTTCATACGCTTGATAATCAGAAGTGCCTGCATTAACAAAATCAGACCCACTCTTTTTTTTCAGCACAAAGGTTACCGTCTGTTGATTTGAATCTGTGTCAAAACTTGTTGTATTTGTAAGCTGATTACCAGCTTCGTCATAATATTCCTTGTGAATCGTAAATTCATTTTCACGAATCGTATTTCCTACAGATATCGCTATATTTTCTCTATTTAAAGGACCGGTTACCCCTGTAGCATATGTTACGGATATTCTGCCATTCGCTGATACCTCCAATGTACACGGAAGCTTTGAATCTGTCTCATAAACATTCGATTCCTTTTCACGAATCGTATACCTTCCTGCTGGCAATTTATTCAATCGGAATTGGAAGCCCTCTTGTCCTGTAACTGCCGGAATATCCTTTACCTCCCCGGTCATTGCCACATATTCCGTGCCATTCCAGTATGCCGTCTGCTGATATGTAAATTCAGCAAGCTCCGGAACAGCTGAAGATGATAACGGTGTCGTCGAATCAGCCGCCTTGTAATATGCTTTATTGATCGTAAACTGATTATCATATGTCTGCTTATTATCAAGCTTCGCGCTTATCTCATATGCCGGTGTCCCACTCTCCCACGCAATCTTATAATCCTCGACCTTGAAATGATATACGCGTGTCAGGGAATCATATCCATCCGGTGCAGCTTTTTCATACACCGTATAATCACCATTCGGTATATTATTCAGTGTAATAACATGTCCTGCCGCACTGTAGGAATCTTCATAGCTAAATGTATCTACCGTACCGGCAGTAAGCGGTGTATAGCTGCCGCTTGCACACTGTTCATATGTCAGATTGTTATTATAGATTTCAATCGTCGCTTTATTTGCCGGAAGCGTCTGAACCTTCGTAACACCATCCGCCTGTAAATACGCCTTATTTATAACAAGCTTATTGGAAGGTGTCGTAGTCGATGGCATATCTGCGAACACAAGGTTTGTATTTCCCATAATACTGTAGATATTATCTCTATCATCCGCTGTATTTAAACGCTGTGCCCACTCCTGTGCAGTTACATCTCCCTCATCCTTCAAAACAATAATTTTGTAGGTTGTTGTTGTAAGTTCAAACCCTGCCGGAGCTACGGTCTCTTTAATCTCATAAATATGATTTTCCGTTGGATGATTTCCAGCACCATCTGTGAAATCAGTACTTTTTAAAAGCACACCGGCAGTTGTTGTTGCTGTATAAGTCTTTCCTGTCGATACCCACTTCTGTGTGGTTGTATTATACTCAGATTCCGTTGCTGTAAATGTTGCACCTCCGAGTCTCTGCGTGATATCTTGTGCATTCACCTTTTCAACATTGAACAGAATACTGTAAATCGTTGCAGAGGAGGAGGATATATTTCTATACTCCGAGCTGCTGCTCTGTGAGCTGTTTTGCACATATGGCTGCTCCACCTTCACAGAATTGATAAACTGCTTCGAGCCGCTCGTGGAATCCATAAGCATATTAACGGAATATGTAATGGTCAGCGCCGCCTTATCCGGAACCGTAAATGTGATAATGTTGTCATTGTACGACACATGGTATATACGGCTTCCCGCCGGTGCCTCCTCAACCTGTTTCGCGGAGCTTACATAGGAATATACATTTCCCGCCTTATCCTTCACGATTGTTTTATTCGTAACAAATACAAGACTACTTGGCAATTCATCCTCGATTACAAAATAATCCTTGTCCGGATTCAAATCCAACGCATCGGGATTGATACGGATAGAATATTGAAGCTCCGATGTTATTCCATTGTCCGGAGTATCCAGCTTCTTTGTGAGCACCTCCGTATCAAGCTGTGTGCTTGCAGAGCTTCCGCCGATATCTAAAACATCATCTGTACCCTGCTTGCCGGCAGCTGTAACCGTATTCGTATAGGTTGTACCATAGTTATTGTATTCCAGATAGGAACCTGTAATCTGCGTTGTATAAAAAATCGTTATTTTCTCTTTAATATTATTTTTTTCTAAACTGCCATATGAGCTCAATTGCTTGAGATACATATCATCCGAAAAACGGATTGCATATGTGTATTTTGGATGATCCGGATCCGTTGTATCCACACCCGTTTCCGTCATCTCGACCTCATATGCCGCATAATTCTCCGTACGGATAATTGCAAGCTTCCGACTGCCCGCCTTTCCGTCATATACATACGATGAAGATGGATTATCCAATTTGTATCCATAATACTTCATATCCGTAACAACATCTGTCAAGACAAGGTCTTTTATCGGTGTCGTTCCAGGATCCACCTCAACCTTCCATGTCACGGTATGTGTAGCAGGATCTACCCATGCAGCGGACTTGGAAATTCCGCCCGTGGACTCCGTTGTCTTATAATTCTTTTCAATTTGTGCATCACCGGATTCGGTTATACCACCCACCGTTACTTCGTAATGATTTCGGTACATCTGCCAATCCTCAACCGTTCTGTCATGATACCGTCCAATCGTATTGTAAGTAATTGTAACGACTGTGTTTCCATCTGTATTGATCTTACCAAGACCATCCGGCGTAAATGTTATCTCCATATTATGCGTTGTACCATTATCCGTAAATGAAATGGTATAATCAGCGCCGGAGGTTAACGCAATGGATGAACCATTGCCGTCCACTGCGGTAAGCAAGACACTATCACGAACAAACCCAAGTCCGTTTTCCCATAACTGCTCCTTCACATAATCCTTATATATAAATGAACCGGCATTTTGCGGCACCTTGACGGTTGTCTTCCACGGAAGAATCAAATCCCCATTCCCATCTTTCGCAGGAATATCATTCGGATCATTATGATCATCTGTACCATTATAAGCCTTTGACGATATTTTACTTCCGATCGGCTCGGTTCCGATCTCCGCTCTATCTGTAGTTCTATTATCATCTGTCAATGTTGCGGTATTTTTATAGCTTTCCAAGCCTGTATGCTCCGGTACCTCTGTCTCATAGGTAATCGTATATTCCGCATCAGAGCCTTCCGGGAAGGTATAGGAGGTTCCGTTTTCGATTGCATTCTTTAAGCCTTCAATATTCGAATCCCCTGCTCCCTTCGATGATATTATGTTGATGGAATCCGCCGTAATATCCGCAGTCGTAAGCGGTGCCCCCAAAGTATCCTGAAACACACAATCCTTCATATCAAAAGGAGTGGATCCACTGTTGATAACAACGGTCCATGTTATCGTCGTTTTATCTGCAGACACATTTGCAGCCTTTGTAACAGCATCTTTATAAATCGTAAAGCTTGTCGTCTGATTTTGCTTTTTATCCGGGTCGATGTATATGTTCTTACCGTCCACGGTCGCACTGATTGTATTATCAAGACCATTTTGGCTTCCGGATGCATTGTTTGCATTCATCATAACCTTCGGGTCTACCTTACATACATAGGTAAGCTTTGTAGTTCCTGCCGGAAGGCTGGAAATTTCAAAATTATATTTATGCTGCCAATCTGAAATGTCGTTCACAGTAACCAGTGTTCCGTTATCAGATGTAATTGGTGTCATATCATCAAAGGTCAGATATTGTCCCATCGTATCCTTCACAACGACATTTTCAACCGGACTGTCATTCTTATTCGTCAGGGTAATCGTATACGTTGCCGTCATTGTCTCCGGATCAAAAACAGCATTACTTTTCACAACATCAATTCCTGCATTAATGGTATCCTTTTCCTTTACAACTATTTTCGGATTATCCACCCCCAGCTTCGTCGTAAATTTAAGCGTATATTCACCGCCTTCATCGGAAAGCTTATCCTCATCCAATCCGCAGTCAAATCTGAATTCACCAATTCTGGATGCATCCGGCGAAC
Source organism: uncultured Bacteroides sp. (assembly GCA_964563955.1). Lineage (GTDB taxonomy): Bacteria > Bacillota > Clostridia > Lachnospirales > Lachnospiraceae > Coprococcus_C. Next base: position 8,217 of record CAZLZH010000001.1, read on the forward strand.
TGAGAGTCTCGATACCCTCCTTAAAATTGAGCGTAACAATTCCGTTTATAATCGTATAGGTACCAACCTGTTCATTACCCATAATGATCGGCTGTGGCGTTGATGTACTCGATGCTGCAATCAAAGCATATACCGTTTCATAAGGATTTCCTCCTTCCAAAGCGACTGCTCCAAGATCAAAGGAATATATATAATTGTCACTAAGTGGACGTTCATTATCTGTAGGCAAAACAAAGCCCATGGAAACCCTGAACTTCTGAGACATATTGATCGGACTACTTGACGAGCCGGCCGGAGATATCGAGATATTATTCACAATATCCATAAAATCAAGTGTTGACGATTCCCCTACCTCCGATGTCACTTCCTGCATTTCATCCGCAGAAGTTGGATTGGATGGTTCCTGTACAGGTACACTCTCCTCTGTCGTTGGTTCTCCACCCTGCAAATTCGAAATTGCCTCTGTCGTCGGTTCTCCGCCCTGCAGATTCGAAGTCGCCTCTGTCGTCGGTTCTCCGCCCTGTAGATTTGCATCACTTCCTGATGCAAGTATTCCATCCGCTTCCGCACCGACTACAATATCCTCTCCACCTTCTGCAACCGGACGATAAGAAACATTTTGGAATAACGATAACAGCATCAATGCCGATAACATCAATGCAATCAATCTTTTTTTGCTCTGTTTTTTCATAATCTGCTACCTCCAAATTGTTTTCTCTATGTCAAACCCCCATAGTTATAACTTTTCTTCGCTACGACAGGTACTGCTATAAAAATATAGGTTCTAAATTACACCAAGGGACACTCCCCCATAATTACTTTTTATACTACATGATTTGGCTGGATATTTCAAGACAAACAGCCAAAAAAATGTGGTAATTTCTGACATTCTTCTTCCTGATACTCATGTGCATAAAAAAACAAGAGCTGCATGTCATACAGCTCCTGTTTTTATCTGTCTGATTTTAAATTATTCCTCGTCCTTCTTGTCCTCAGATGTCTCCACATCATCATCGTCAAAGAAGCTATCATCAAAATCATCATCGTAATCATCAAAATCATCCAGATAATCCGGTGTCAGATACTTGTAAACTGCCACACAGATTCCCACAATAATGGTAAGTATACCGACGATCAACGCCACAGAAAGAAATGCCTTCTTTGCTTCTGTTACACACTCATCTTCTTTTACAATCTGAATTTCATCCACTTTTTTCATAGCTGTTACCATCCTTTCATCGATACTGATATCTTGATTTTACCACATACATTCGGATATTTCCACCTTGATTTACAACTTTTTCATTTTCACGATAGAAGCAAGCATCCGCTTTTCTCCGACCCGTTCAAACTCCACAACAATCTCCTGATCGTCGCCCCGTTCTACCACCTCTTTAATTTCTCCGTTTCCGAATTTGAAATGCCGCACTTTATCCCCTACTGCATAGCTTGCACCCTTGCTGCCTCCCATAGGAAACGCTTTCCCAAAGCCCGGGTTTGCACTTGAATTTACTGCCCGCGTATATGGATTGTTCTGTGCATAATCATTTTTATATGTCTTTCTGCGCACACCACGGCTGTTCAAAAAACTGTCATAGCTGCTCTGAGAACGATATCCATCGTCCGGTATGCAGGCCGCACCCGCCTGTTCCTCATACTCCAGATAATGCTTCGGAATCTCCCTGACAAATCTGGACACCTGCTGTAATTCGGTAGAACCACGTACCATGCGCTGCGCCGCAGCCGTTAAGTACAGCTTTTCCATCGCACGCGTAATACCGACATAGCAAAGCCGCCGCTCCTCTTCAAGCTCATCCTCATCATCGGAATCAATGGACAGCCCGCTTGGAAACAACCGTTCCTCCATACCTGTAATAAACACATATGGGAACTCCAATCCCTTTGCACTATGTAATGTCATGAGCGATATCTTTGCTGTAGGAGCACCCTCGTCGTCAGCCTCGTCCACATCGGCAACCAACGCGATCTCCTCCAACAGTCCGGTTAAAGTCGCAACCTCCGCATTATCCTCATAATTTACAATCTTATTTTTCAGTTCCTCCAGATTGTCAAGTCTCGCACGTGCTTCGTCCGTTCCCTCCGCATCTAAAGCGTTCTGATATCCGGTCTCCTCCAATATGGCATCATAAATCTCCCGGAGGTATTCTCCTTCCTCCACACGATGCCGGAAGCCTTCCATCATATCGGTAAATGCGCGAATCTTCTCCACATTTCTTGTCATGCCCGGAATCTCATCAATGTCGAGCAGTGCATCATAAAAATTCATGTCATTTGCCTGAGCAAATGCATCCAGCTTATCCACGGTCGTCGCCCCGATTCCACGCTTTGGCACGTTGATAATCCGTTTTACAGCCTGGTCATCCATCGGATTTGACAGTGCTTTCAAATAGCTGACAATATCCATGATTTCCTTTCGGGCATAGAAGTTCTGCCCGCCATACACCTTGTACGGCAGATTCTCATAGATTAGTTTTTCTTCCAAGACACGCGACTGTGCGTTTGTCCGGTATAAAATAGCAATCTTATCCAGCACAACTCCCTGATTCTTCAGCGTCTTAATCCGGGATGCCACGCCGTTTGCCTCCTCATGCTCCGTTCCATAACGAGTAAATGTCAGCTTTTCGCCATCCTCCTGCTCCGTCCAGAGCCGCTTATCCTTTCTGCCCTGATTGTTCGCTATGACAGCATTTGCCGCATTTAATATATTTGCCGTTGAACGGTAATTCTGCTCCAGCTTTACAACCTTTGCATCCGGATATTCCTTTTCAAAATTCAGAATGTTATAAATATTCGCTCCGCGAAACTTATAGATACTCTGGTCGTCATCACCAACAACGCAGAGATTCCGGTATTTTGCCGCAAGCAGCTTCACGAGTATAAACTGCGTGTGATTTGTATCCTGATACTCATCCACCATAATATACCGAAACCGTGTCTGATATTCGGCAAGCACATCCGGATTTGTCTCAAACAGAAAAATCGTCTGAAAGATCAAATCATCGAAATCAAGTGCATTGTTACTTTTCAAGCGTTTCTGGTACTCGCGGTATGCCTCCGCAATCTTCTGTTCCCGAAAGCTTGTCGCATGCTCCTTCTCATAGTCATCCGGCGTCATGTATGCTTCCTTCGCCTTGGAAATTGCTGCGAGCACAGCGCGCTCCGGATACAGCTTCGGGTCGAGCTGCAAATATTTTAACACTTCCTTCATGACTGTCTTCTGCTCGCTTGTATCATAGATTGTAAAACTGCTCGTTCCGCCAATCTTATCGATATGTTTTCTCAAAATCCGGACACACATCGAGTGGAAGGTCGATACCCACACGCTCTCAGCGCCAAATCCTACCAGATTGTCAACTCTTTCCCGCATCTCTGTTGCAGCCTTATTTGTAAATGTAATTGCCAGTATGTTATAAGGATTCACCGACAATTCCTTTATCAGATATGCGATTCGGTGCGTGATTACACGAGTCTTTCCGCTTCCCGCACCGGCAAGAATAAGCAGAGGCCCGTCGGTTGTACAACAGGCCTCTGACTGCTTTTCATTTAATCCCTGCATCGATTACTGCAATCCTAACTTTGCCTTCATCGCTGCTAATTCATCCTGCACGGACGCATCCGGAGCTGCATCGTATTTGGCTGCTAAATTGTCGATACCGCTCTCCTCCGTTGTCTGATTCAATTCTGTCATGGCATTTGCCTGATCCAGCATTGCATTTGCCTTTGCCTCCATACGGTCAAATGCTGCAAGGCTGCTTGAAGAATCCGAAAGGTTATTCGTCACCTTATTCAAACGATCCTGTGTCTTAGCCACCTTCATCTTCGCCTTGATTGCATCCCGGCGGGACTCAAGCTGGTTAATATCGTTTACAAGCTTATCATGCATCTGACGCATCTTCATGGCATTCGCTGCTGCCACATCATAGGTCTGCTGCAGGCTTGCCTGCTTTGCAGTAAGCTGCTGCTTCTGCTCCAGGAATTTCATGGCATCTGCTTCGTTGCCTGCAAGAAGTGCTTTCTCAGCATACGACTGCATCTTGGCAACCTCGCTGTTTACCGCATCCAATTCACGTTTGCAGCGCTGCTCGTCCGCCATAACGGCTGCGGTTTCCTTCTTGACCTCTGCAAGATCCTTTGTAAGATTGCGCATTGTCTGGTCAATCATCTTCTCCGGATCCTCTGCCTTATCAAGAAGTGCGTTGATATTTGCTGCCATAATGTCCTTAAATCTCTGAATAATTCCCATGTAAATTAACCCTCCTATTTACCAACCTATAGTGATATCGTTATTATACTTGAAATCCTCGCAAAGCGAAATAGTATTTTATAATTTTTTTGAATATTATGAAAATTTTGCAATGACTTCCTCGTTTGCTTTCATGGCTGATTTCTCCATCGCTTTGCGCTCTGCGAGCAGCCGTTCCCGAATCTCTCCATGCTGTACCGCCATAATCTGTAATGCCAGATATGCCGCATTTTTTGCACCGTTGATTGCAACGGTTGCGACCGGAATGCCGGACGGCATCTGTACGATGGAATACAAAGCGTCCGTACCATCCAATACAGAACCGGAAAGCGGAACACCGATAACCGGAAGCACTGTCTGACTTGCCACAACTCCCGGAAGTGCTGCCGCCATTCCTGCCGCTGTAATAAATACCTCTGTTCCGTTACTGTTCGCTTCCTCAATAAATGCAGACAGCCCTGCATGTGCCCGGTGTGCAGACAGACACCGTACATCGACGGTCACGCCGTAATCCTTTAAAATTGAAACTGCCGGTTCTACCTTCGGAAGATCGCTTGTAGAACCCATAATCACTGCTACTCTCATGTTTTCTCTCCTTTTCTAATTTATCAAAATAAGTGTTTGCGAAACTGTTACTACAGATTGTTGAATTGTATGAGTTAACAATGTCATCGCAGACGTGCGTTCGCAAATGGTCTGCTTATGAAATTGTTAACTCATACAATAATATACATTTTATATACAGCTTCGCAAGCATCTATCTTATCTAATGATTTTCTTGATGATCGGCTCCGGTTTTACCGGGGTCTTTTGGATGGTGTATGCTGAAAGCAGACGTTCTTTCGCAGGTTCTGCCATATTGATGTCACGCACATACATATAGGCAAGCACATCGCCCTTTGTAACGGAGTCTCCGATATGCTTTCTGATATCAATGCCGACACCTAAATCAATCTCACTGTCCTTCGTTGCGCGTCCGCCGCCCAATATCATATTGACCCTGCCAACCTCGCTTGTATCGCACGCTGCGATATAGCCGTCCTCACATACCATAACCGGTATGACATGCTCTGCAAGGGTAAACTTGTCAACATCTTCCAAGACGCTGACATCACCGCCCTGTGCCTCTATAAATGAAACAAATTTCTGATATGCAATCCCGCTCTCAACCGCTTTGATACATGCTGATTTTGCTGTCTCAAAATCTGTTTCCACTCCGGCTGCCATCAGCATATATGCAGCAAGTGTGATTGATACAACGAGCAGTCTGTACATGCCGTGACTGTCATATCCATTTCTTCCGAAATCAGAGCTATGACGAAAAAGCTCATCTGCCTGTTCATTTTCAAGGTGTTCTCCAGCCTCAAGAAATGTCCGCACATCCTTCATCCGAAGAACCTGAACTGCCTCGATAAGCTCCAACGCATTTCCGACCTTGCAGCCAAGCGGTTCATTCATATCGGTAATCACACCATAGCATGTCCGCCCTGCGGCATCTCCGATATCGACCATCGTTTTTGCAAGTGCTTCCGCAGCTTCCGGCTGTTTCATAAATGCACCGCTGCCACATTTAATATCCAATACAATCGCATCCGCTCCGGAAGCAAGCTTTTTGCTCATAATGCTTGAAGCAATGAGAGGCAGACTGTCAACGGCTGCCGTCACATCACGAAGTGCATAGATTTTCTTATCTGCCGGTGCAAGCTCGCCGGTCTGTCCCACAAGTGCCAGTCCGATATCATTCACCTGATTTATAAACTGTGCCTCCGGCATGGATACGCAAAAGCCCGGTATCGACTCCAGCTTGTCAATCGTGCCTCCCGTGTGTCCAAGTCCCCTTCCGCTCATCTTCGCGACCGGAACACCGAGACTTGCCACAATCGGCGCCACGATAAAGGTCGTCTTATCCCCGACACCGCCTGTGCTGTGCTTATCAACCTTAACCCCGCGGATATCCGCAAGATTTAGCCTGTCTCCGCTGTCTGCCATCGCCTGTGTCAACGAAACGGTTTCTTCCTTCGACATGCCATTAAAAAACACGCACATAAGCCATGCACTCATCTGGTAATCGGGAATTTTCCCCATTGTGAATTGATTCACAATATATTCAATCTCATCCCGTGTATGTTCGCCACCGTTTCTTTTTTTCATGATTAAATCATACATTTCATACATGTAAATCACTCCATAAGCTCATCCAAAAAGCTCGTTCCGATTGCTTCTGACGGTTCCATATTATTTCCTATCAAATAGTCTTCCACAGTCTTACCGATGTCCGCAAATGTTCGTCTTGTTCCAAGATTCACACCCTGCTTTAACACATTCCCATAAAGCAACACCGGAATGTATTCCCGCGTGTGGTCGCTTCCCTTAAAGGTCGGGTCGCAGCCATGATCGGCACACACTATGACGATATCATCCTTTGACAAATGCTCAAGCAGACCGCCAAGCCATGTATCAAATTCTTCCAGTGCCTGTTTGTAGCCGAGTGTATCTCTTCTATGTCCGTATTTCATATCAAAATCCACGAGATTTGTAAAGATAAGTCCCTGTTCCTGCGTCTGCATATATTGAAGCGTCTTCGCCATACCATCTGCATTACTCTCCGTATGCACGAACTCTGAAATACCGGAGCCGTTAAATATATCACGAATCTTTCCGACTGCAAAGACAGGAATCCCCGCTTTTTTCAGATGCATCAGCACATTGTCCTCCGGCGGGTCGAGCGCATAATCTCTCCGGTTACTCGTCCGCTCAAAGCCATCGCCCTTTCGCACAAACGGTCTTGCGATAACCCGTCCTACTGCATGCTCGCCGACAAGAATGTTTCTTGCAATTTCACACCATTCATACAAACGTGCAAGCCCGACCTTCTCCTCCGAAGCTGCTATCTGGAACACAGAATCCGCAGATGTATACACAATCGGATAGCCGGTCTCCATATGCTGTTCTCCATACTCCGCAATAATCGGAATACCGGAAGCAACCCTGTTCCCATAAATACCGCGACAATCGGTCTGCTCCAAAAATTTTTCCAAAATCGCCAGAGGGAATCCATTCGGATAAGTCGGAAATGCTTGCTTTGTATGAATCCCGATCATCTCCCAGTGACCCGTTGTTGTATCCTTTCCCTGTGAGCACTCCTGCGCCCTTCCGTAACAGCCGATTACTGCCTGCTTTGCTGTCTCGTCGCGAAACGAAGTGCCATCAATCGCTCTTAAGCCAAGTCTTGTCATATTCTGAAATTTCGCATCCGGATATTCCCGCAGAATATGCCCGAATGTATCCGCACCGACATCACCAAAACGTTCTGCATCCGGTGCCTCACCGATGCCCGCGCTGTCAAGCACAATCCAAATAACTCTTCTTACCATAATTACCTCCGGCATTACGCCTGTTTCTTATTATTATGTACGAGGTAAAGAGGTAATGCAACAAATACGATACCTCCCACGATATTTCCGAGTGTAACCGGCAGCAAATTATTTACAAGGAAGCTTGAAATCGTCATCGAGTCAAGCTGTTCCGGTGTCATTCCGGCAAGAATTGCCGCATTGTAATATGCTTCTCCATGCTTTGCAAGAAGTCCTGCCGGAATGTAATACATATTTGCCACACAGTGCTCATAACCGCCAACTACGAATGCCCAGATTGGGAAGAAGCAGGCGAATATTTTTCCGATTCCCTCCTGACAGATACCTGCGAGCAAAACTACAAGGCATACTAAGATATTACACATAATACCGGATGTAAATGCCTTTATAAAGCTCATATTCATCTTATTGTATGCGGTTTTAATCGTTGCAGCAGCCAGTGCACCGTTCCCATAATCAAGCTGTCCGCACCGGTTGACAAGTACGACAATAATCAAAGCTCCTATCAGATTGCAGACAAACACGACAGCCAATACACGAATAAACTGCAACACCTTCACACGCTTATCAAAGACGCCGAATGACATCAGGCAGTCTCCGGTAAACAATTCCCCGCCAACCATCACAACCAGTATCAAGCCAACCGGGAATATACATCCTGCAAGACATTTTGCAAGCCCTGTATTTGCAATTCCATAGGTTGCTGCACTGCTGCTCGATGCGCCAATTGCAATAAACGCACCGGCAAGCATACCGAGTATCATAAGTCTCCCGAAGCTAAGCTTCGCTTTTTTCTCGTATACCTCCATATTTCCTGCAATCAGCTCTGCTGTTTTTTTCGTTCCCATCTTCTGTTTCCTCCTTATATTTATCGAACATTGTAAAATTACTTACGAACGAGCGTCAAGTGGTTCATTTAACGCCTCGGTTCCCGGAAGTACAAATCTTCCATGCTCCATGAGCGCTGTTTTTGTTCCATCCGCTTTTACCGCATAGATGCCGCCGATTTCCTCATACGGAATCGTGATATCCGTATGGCAGTTAAAATAAGCTTTTTCCCGTTCGTTTTTATCCTCCGAATTTCGAAGAGCCGAGCATTCATTTTCCTTTGCCACGATTTCCCGTCCGTCCGGATTGTAAAGACGGCTGTCCTCACTGTAACTGTAGCAGGTATCTCCGACTGCAAAATGCGGTCCCATCTTTTCAACAATCAAAATCGGCAGCTTATATACAATATCATATTTTCCTGCCATCACATACGCTGTCGTGTTCGTGCCGATTGCAAATTCGCCGATTGGCAGCGTGTCATGGTGGAACAACAGATTTTCCTTTATAAATGCCTTATTTTCTTCTTCCGTATCAAAATTCCGGCAAGTATAGCCACTTATTTTTCCATCCGTAAATGTCAGCTTTAAATCCGTATATTTCAGCTCATTCAAATACACCTGACTCACATGCAGTGTACCGTTTGTCCCATTTAAAGCCGGTGATGTAAACACTTCACCGAGTGGAATGTTCACATCCGCAAGACAATTTTCAAAATTCGTCTGCGTCTTTTTATCTATCGTGTGCAGCATGACCTTCATGTCCGTCTCATTGCCATTTGCACCGATGACCTGCACATATTGTGCATCATCCAGACAATCAATCATGCATTGCTGTATATTCTTATATTTTTCGTTATCCAATGTATTGACTGCGACAACCGCATCAAAAATTTCTGGGAATTTATCCCCAATTTCCGGAATCGGATATGCGATAATTGTAAAGCTGTATTGGTCGTGCGGAATATACCGGTTTGTAAGCTCCGCCGACTTTGAAGCAAATGTAACAGAAAGCTTCTGCTGTTTTTCATTCAGTTTCCATACGGACTCCTTTGCCTGCGGTGTAAACGGTTCTTCACCGAACACCTCAATTACAGCCGGACCTGCGTAGACACGTGCCGCTTCCTTTTCCTGTTCGTAAGTCGTCTCGATAACCTCCAGCTTGCGCTCCATAAATGCACGGTCAAAAAATACTGCATCATCCCCCGCATGGTCGTAATCATACTGCTTATTTGCAGGCGTTCCGGCATATCCCGGACGAAGCGTCTGCTTCCGGTTGATGCGGCTCGTCGGATATCGGAACAAAATCGAAGCAAGTCCTGCCTGCTCGAACTGCTTGATTGCAGCCCTTACCATGCGCTCCTGCCCGATTGCATACCGGATGTTGACTGTCTTTTTCGGACGTATATCGATACGCATCGTCTCAAAGCCTTTGATAAAGCCCTGCACATATGTTTTTGCGAGCGCATCCAACTTTTCATCCGATAGTCCAGCCATATATTTTGAAGTTTCTATCTCATTTTTTCCGATATATTCGCCATATGCATACAGATAAGCGCAATCCTTCAAATCACGGTTCATGATGATATCATACGCAAACCGATTTTCGTTTGTAATCGTTTCACGAATCCGCTTTGCCACAAGAATATCCGCATAATCATACATATAATAATAGATTGCCTCCCGGATTTCCTTTTCACGAACCGGCTGTGTCACAGCCTCTTCCCCGCTTGCATAAAACATGCCATATACTTCTAAAAATAATTCCAGCAGCGAGACAAAACACAACGTCTGATGCTCATAAGCATACGGAATCAGAGAACGCACTTCCGCATAGAGCATGCTTAAAATCTTTCCGTATTCCTCACCGAGATTTTCCACAGCATAGGACGGATTCGCAAAGCTTTCCGCATAATGCTCCGGAAGGATATCCTCATACAGACAATGATTCATATCCTGTAGCTCTGAGCTGCTCAGTTGTACGGCTTCCGGCTCTGAGATCAGCGCCTCCACATCATATACATACAGGATAAAATCCGCCACAACATCAAAATATGCTTTGAGCTTTTCTGACTGTGTATAGATTTTCGCAAGTTGTCCGTTCCACATCGAACTGTCTTCTTTTATTTCACTGATTCTTGTAATCGCTAATTCTTTTCTTTCCTGTAATGCCGCAGTATCCAAAAGTCCATCCTCCTATTTCTATGAATGTATGACTCCAAGTATAATCATAGCCACCGGAATGAAAAATGATACAATATTCATCCAGATGGATACCCGTTTTCCGCGCACACCGCCCTTTTGTGATTTCATACCGAACCTAGCAAAAATCTCTCCCACCACTGAGAGCAATATCGCACACAGATACAGCATACCGAACACCTCCGGCACATGGCCTGCCGATGCGATACTCACGATAATTCCGGCAATCTCAATTATAAGCGCGACCGCGCTCATGCAATATGCGATGATTGTATCACCGGCAAAGGATGAATCTGTAAAATAATAGCGTCTTTTCTTAAATAAACTCATTGTCACTTCACGCAGCCAATCAATTCGTGAATATCCTCCACGCCGTTTGCCCGCATATATTCCTCAATTCCTTCTATAATCTCAATCGTTGCATACGGATTGGTAAAGTTTGCCGTTCCGACTGCAACTGCGGATGCACCGACCATCAAAAACTCTAACGCATCCTCTGCACACATAACACCACCCATGGCAATAATCGGGAGTGAAACCGCATTTGCAACCTGATATACCATGCGGACTGCAATCGGATGAATTGCAGGTCCGGACACGCCTGCCGTCTTATTTGCGACAGCAAATGTCCGCTTTTTCACATCAATCTTCATACCGGTCAATGTATTAATCAGAGAAAGCGCATCACTTCCGGCTGCCTCTGCCGCCTTTGCCATCTCCGTGATATCCGTCACATTCGGAGAAAGCTTCATGATAATCGGCTGCTTTGCTTTCGCCTTGACAGCCTTTGTAATATCAAACAATGCCTTCGGGTCCTGGCCAAACGCGATGCCGCCCTCCTTCACATTCGGGCAGGAGACATTAATCTCCAGCAAATCCACAGGTTCATCTGCAAGCCGCTCCACAACCTCCAGATAATCCTCCGTACTCTTTCCGCACACATTCACAATAATTTTTGTATCCTTTGTCCGTAAAAAAGGAATATCCCGTTTTACAAATGTATCAATGCCCGGATTTTGCAGTCCGATTGCATTCATCATGCCGCCATAGGTTTCTGCGACACGCGGCGTCGGATTTCCAGGCCACGGTACATTTGCAACACCCTTCGTCGTCACAGCGCCAAGGCGGTTCAAATCGACAAACTCCTCGTATTCCATACCGGAGCCGAATGTTCCGGATGCGACCGTGATTGGATTTTTCATTTCCACTCCGGCAATCGTAACCTTTGTATTCATCAAAGCTCCACCTCCTCAGCAAAAAAGACCGGTCCGTCCTTACATACACGCTTGTTTTTCACCTGCGAATGTTCGTCCTTTTCCTTCGACTGACATACGCATGCAAGGCAGGCTCCAACGCCGCACGCCATGCGTTCCTCGAGCGAAAGCTGTGCCTCTATCCCATTTGCAAGTGCATATTCTTTTACCGCACGGAGCATAGGCATCGGTCCGCAGGCATAAATCTCATCACCTGTAATTCCGTATTCCCGGATTGCATCCATGACCGTTCCCTTCACGCCAATACTACCGTTATCACTTGATTTATATACATTGCCATATGGCATGAATTTCTCTGACAAAAATTCTTCATCCCGGAAACCAAGCACAATAGACTTCTCACATGTAAGCTCCTTTGCAAGCTGCAGCATCGGAGGAATCCCGATTCCACCGCCAATCAAAATTGCCTTTTTGTCTTTCAATGTAAAGCCGTTTCCAAGAGGTCCCAAAACCGTAACTTCATGGCCGGCACAAAGTCTGGAAAATTCCTCGGTTCCCTTGCCCGCAATCCGATACACAATGCGAAGTCTTCCCAGTTCTCTGTCTATCTCACACAGACTAATCGGGCGCGGTAGCAGGCGGCTGCCGTCCGCCGAATATAAATCAAGGAACTGCCCCGGCACCGCCTGTGAAGCAATCTCATCTGACCTTAGCACCATCGAATAAATATCCGTTGCTATATTATCCTGTCTTATAATCTCTGCCTGTATCTTAACCTTTCCCATAAAAACTCCTTTTAAACATGCTTTGCTCTCGCACCGTTAATATCCGCAATCATATCCTTTACTGCCTGCCGGCTTGCCTCTGCATATTGTTCCGGACCAAACGCAGCATATTTATCCTGCTTATACGCAGCAATGATTCCGCGTGAAGAATTGACGATTGCACCGAGACCATCCGCATTGAAATAATGCACCAAATCCTCCGCTTTACCACCCTGCGCGCCATATCCCGGCACGAGAATATATGTCTTTGGCATGAGACTGCGAAGCACCTTTCCCATCTCCGGATAAGTTGCGCCGACAACACAGCCCACATTACTGTATGCATTATCCATACTCTGCTCGCCCCACTCGACAACCTTCCTTGCCACAAGCTCATACAGCGGTTTGTCACCGACGAGCTGATCCTGAAACTCCCCGGAGGACGGATTGGATGTTTTTACGAGTACGAAAATACCCTTGTCATATTCATTGCAGACATCCACGAATGGTTTCACGCCATCCGTACCAAGATACGGATTCACTGTCACAAAATCCTCGTCAAAGCCTGCAAATGCATGGCTTCCTACCTGCACCTTTCCAAGATGACCGATTGCGTAGGCTGTCGAAGTAGAACCAATGTCGCCACGCTTAATATCTCCGATTACGACAAGCCCCTTCTCCTTCGCATACATACATGTCTTATGATAAGCAATCAATCCCTCAATTCCAAACTGCTCATACATGGCTATCTGAGGCTTTACCGCCGGAATTAAATCACAGGTACTGTCTATAATTCCTTTGTTGTATTCAAGAATAGCCTCCGCTGCTCCCTTTAATGTCTCTCCATATTCTGCAAACGCACGCTTCTGAATCTGTTCCGGCACATATGCAAGCATCGGGTCCAGACCGACAACGATCGGTGCATCCTTTTTTTCAATATTCGCAATCAACTGCTTTATCATAATTGCTGTTCCTCCTTTTAGTATTCTATGATACAGCCATTGTAACGAAGCTCTCCGTCCACAATAGTCGTCTTTACTTTTCCGATAAGTGTCTGCCCGATATACGGCGTATTGTGTCCCTTAGATTCAAAGGTAACCGGATCCACCGTCCAGGTTTCCGCCGGATCAAAGATGACGATATCTGCCTTTGCCCCCGGCGTCAGTCTGCCGCACTGGTCATCCAGACCGATAATCTTCGCCGGATTATAGCTCATTTTCTCCGCCATATCCATAATATCCATAAGTCCCGGCGCAACAAGTGCCGTGTAAGTAAGTGCAGCCGATGTTTCGAGTCCTACGATTCCAAATGGTGCCTTATCAAAATACTGCGCCTTTTCCTCCGCTGAATGCGGCGCATGGTCGGTAGAAATTGCCGTCATGGTATGGTCCACAAGACCTTCCACAAGCGCCTTTACATCGCGCTCCGTCCGAAGCGGCGGATTCATCTTATAGTTACTGTCCGCCTCCTTAATATCCGCGTCTGTCAGCGTGAAATGATGCGCACATACCTCAGCCGTCACATTTGCGCCAAGTCTTTTTGCCATCCGCATAAGCTCAACCGTTCCAAGTGTCGAGCAATGACATAAATGCAGCTTCGCACCTGTCTCGTGTGCAAGAAATATATCCCGCGCCGTAATGACATCCTCCACAGAATTCGGAATACCCGGCACACGATATCGCTCCGAGGCAACACCCTCGTTTAATACACCGTCTCCTACAAGCACCTTGTCCTCGCAGTGTGCCATAATCACCGCACCAAGTCTTGCCGCCTGCTGCATCGCCTTCCTATATAGACGGATATCCATAACACTTTTTCCATCCTCCGAAAATGCAACCGCACCGGCAGCGAGCATCGCCTGCATGTCAACGAGTTCCTTTCCCTCCATCCCCTTCGTGATACTGGAAAGCTGCTTTACATGCACATAGGCGTGTTCGGCGCGCGTCAAAATATCCTGCAAAACCTCCACATTATCCACTACCGGTTTTGTATTCGGCATGGCACATATCGTCGTGACACCGCCTGCCGCTGCTGCGCGGGAACCGCTGATGATATCCTCCTTATAGGTAAGTCCCGGATCCCGAAGATGCACATGCAAATCTATAAATCCCGGCATAACATACATACCATCCGCATTCAACACAAGGTGTCCGCTCTCCATTGCCTCATTGCAATCAGCAGCTTCTCCCCTGCTCCGCACATATATTTTTTTGATTCGATCCTGTTCAATCTCGACATCCGCAATCTCATGAAGCTTCGTCGCGGGATCAACAACATGTCCGTTTGTAATTAACATTGTTCCCTCCTAATATATCACATTTTGGCTGCGGAAAATTCACACTTTATGCTTTCCTTATATAGCATATAAAATAAAAGCTCCATACTCCGGTGTTCTTCCTGTTCCTCTGAAACGGCAATCGTAAAGGATACCTGTGTATCTTTTACCTGCAATGTCTGTATTGCCATGCCAAAATCTCCGAGCAGTGACAAAACCTCCTGAACCGATATCGCACACTCGGAATGCGGGTCTGTCTCAAGCATCATGCAAATACTTCCTCCCTCTGCATAGACCTGATTCTTCACATCTCCATACGCTTTGTCAAACGTTTCATCCCTCTGTCCTTTTAATAAAAATTCGCGATATTGAAAAAATCTCGATAACTGCATGACCTTACGAATATACAGCCGATATAATTTACTCTCCTCACCCGGGAACCGCGCCATAACTTCTTTTTCACGTTCCGGTTTGAAAATGCAGTCACCTGTCTGCATCTTCGTTTCTGCCACCTGCTTCGAGCATTGCAGACGTGCGTCAAATAACTCCCGCATCATCTCATCAATCTTATTGATTTCTTTTCGTATCTCCCGTAATTCCATCTATCGCATTTCAGCCTTTCCATATCATTATACAATTATGTGCATATTTTATCATAAACAAAAGAAAATTGAAACCTACATTACTAGAAATTAACAGCATATCCAATGAAAATTTTCTCATACTATCTTTAATTCAAAAAAAGGAATTATGCAATGAGAGGGGAACACCATGAGCGAACAAACGCTGAAAAAAGATATCATATACATTTCTTTGGAACCAAGTATTATGGTTACCGCAAAAAATGTACACATCGGTGATATCGCGTCCGTATTTTGCAGTGATCCGGCGGTCACAGACACCATAAGCAAAATCGAGCTGTTTACCTTTCCCGAATCCGAACAGGGACAGAAGGTCGTAAACGCACTTGCCATTATTCAGGCAGCTCAAAAGGAATACAAAGAGTCACTGATACAAAATATAGCCGAATCGGAAACCATTGTTTACTATCGGAATCTTTCTCCTATGCGCAAACGGCAGGGACTTTATAAATCCGTTTTTCTGATGCTGCTCGCTTTTTTCGGAACCGCATATTCCATCATGTCCTACAACGGGGATGTCGGTGCCGTGGATTTGTTACAGGATCTATATTTCATGTTTACGGGCATGCATGCAGAAAATGGCACAACCGGCTATACCTTCGGCATACTTGCCTATTGTATCGGATTGTTTTTCGGGATGCTTGTATTTTTCAATCACGGCATCAACCACAAGGAAACCGACGACCCGACACCGCTTCAGGTACAGATGCGCTTATACGAGCGGGATGTCAACGACACCATTGTTGTAGATAGCACGAGGAAAGGAAAGAGTCTCGATGTTCATTAAAAATATTGCCTATTGCTTATTTTGTGTCTGCGCCGGAAGTGCAATTTCCGCAGGCTATGTCGCATTTATTACGATGCTTGGTGTATTTGATAAAATGACAGAGCAAAGTAAATCCGGCAAATACATTTATATCATCGAATCCATGATTATAGCCGGTGTGTCTGTCGGAAATGCTGTCTATCTGTTTAATCTGAAAATACCGCTTGGATTTGCAGCATTTACGATATTCAATTTATTTGGCGGCATCTTTGTGGGCTGTCTGGCAGGCGCCTTAGCAGAAACCCTGAAAATCATGCCGATTCTCTCCAGACGCTTTTCCGTCCGTAAGTGGCTGCCCTATGTCATTGCCGCCGCCGCACTCGGGAAGGGACTCGGCTGTGCATGGCAGCTTATTTTCTTTCCATCCTGAGAAAGCGTTTCACATAAAAAAGTCATATAAAAAACAGGAGGTCTATTATGAAAGTCAAGCAAAACGATCAGGAATACAATCGTTATGTGGAAGCCATCACACCAAAGCACAGTTGTGTCAGCAACTGCTTCCACGCATTTTTAGTCGGAGGATTGATATGCACACTCGGACAAATTATATTCAATGTGTTTACGAACCAATTTGGTTATAAGGAAGCGGATGCCATGAGTGTATGCTCCTTAGTTTTGGTGCTGCTGTCCGTCTTACTGACCGGATTCAATGTGTACAAGCCGATTGCAAAGTATGGCGGTGCAGGTGCCCTTGTTCCGATTACCGGATTTGCAAACTCTGTAGCCGCCCCGACTATCGAATATAAAAAAGAGGGCGAAGTATTCGGAAAAGGCGTCAAAGTATTTACAATTGCCGGTCCGGTTATCCTCTTTGGAATCGTCGTCAGTTTTGTTGCAGGTCTAATCTACTGGATTTATCAAATGATCTGAGAAAGGAGAAACTATGCGTCCAGAACAAAGCAATCAAACACAACCGCAAAAGGAAGCAATCGGGAAACAGACTATCAAATTTCAATGCCCGCCTGCTATTTTAAGCCGGGCATCCATCGTAGGAGAAATGGAGGGGCAAGGGCCGCTCTCCTCCTATTTTGACCAGATTGAAACCGACCCCGCATTCGGTATGCAATCATGGGAGGAAGGAGAATCGGAGATGGTTCGACGTGCCGTGCAGACTGCCATCACAAAATCCGGCATTGATAAATCCGAAATACGATATCTGTTCGGCGGCGATCTGCTCGGTCAGCTGATCGGCTCCACCTTCGGATTGAAGGATTTTCAAATTCCGGTATTCGGTCTGTATGGAGCCTGCTCCACATGCGGAGAATCACTTTCCCTTGCCGCCATGACTGTTGCCGCCGGATATGCAGATCATGTAATCGCTGTCACAAGCAGCCACTTTGGCGGTGCAGAAAAGCAGTTTCGTTTTCCTCTTGAATACGGAAACCAAAGACCACTGTCAGCAACGTGGACCGTTACCGGTAGTGGTGCGTTTCTTGTAAGTGCCACAAGCATGTCTCAGCCAATGCACGAATATCCGCTTATCACATCCGTAACAACCGGGAAAATTGTCGATTACGGTGTAAGAGACAACATGAATATGGGAGCCTGCATGGCGCCCGCTGCCGCAGATGTCATCTATCAATGCCTGGAGGATCTTTCCGTAAAGCCCTCTCACTTCGACAAGATTATAACCGGAGACCTCGGAAAGGTAGGAAGCGAAATCTTAATCAAGCTTCTCCGGGATAATGACTACGACATTGAAGCTCAGCATATGGACTGCGGTGTTCAGATTTTCAACAATGAGGAACAGGACACACACAGCGGTGGAAGCGGCTGTGGCTGTGCGGCTGTCACGCTGGCAGGCTTTATTCTGCACCAACTCGATGTGCAGCAATGGAAGCGTATCTTATTTGTTCCAACCGGTGCCCTTCTCTCAACCGTCAGCTTCAATGAAGGACAGACGATTCCGGGAATCGCACACGCAGTTGTCATAGAAAAAAAATAACGGAGGTTCTCGCATGGAATATTTAATCGCTTTTGCAGTTGGCGGTATCATATGTGTACTCGCCCAAATTCTTATGGATACAACAAAGCTGATGCCCGGCAGAGTTATGGTTATTCTCGTCTGCTCCGGCGTTATACTCGGAGCAGTCGGCATCTATGAACCATTTCTGAAATTTGCAGGCGGCGGCGCTTTCGTTCCGCTCACCGGATTCGGATACAATCTTTGGAAGGGTATTAAAGACGCCGTCGATACCGATGGCTTCTTAGGATTATTTCGCGGCGGCTTTACAATGGCTGCCGTCGGAACTTCATCTGCACTCATTTTTTCTTACTTTGCCTCTCTTATTTTCTCTCCAAAGATGCCGAAAAACTAATGTCTGCATATAAAAAGTATCCGGAACAATAAACATCCGGATACTTTTTTTGCAAATCATAACTTTACTATTTTATGGTACTGATGTCTCCGATGTGACAGGTGTCTCCGTCACAGGCGGCGTCTGTGTCGTGGTCGGCGCCTGCGTTGTTGTCGGTGCCTGTGTTGTCGTCGGTGCCTGTGTTGTCGTCGGCGCCTGTGTTGTCGTTGGAGTCTGCGTCGTCGTTGGAGGCGGTGTCACACTGCCTCCTCCCGTCGATTCAAATACAACCGAGATACTTCCATTTGCCTGTACGTCATTAAATGTATAGCTTGTCACCGCACCTACACTGTTGCCGTTTACTAATACATCCTTAATCCGATAACCGTTATGCGGCGTGATAAAGAATGTCACATTGGCTCCTCTCGCTACGGAAACCGTCGGCGATATCGTACCACCCTCGCCCGCGGAAGAACTAAGGGTAATCTCACCCTCCTCCAATGGTTTATGAATATCACATTCTTCCTCCGTATATGCATAATCAGATGCTGATGCAGCGTCTTTACCATCTGAGCTTACAAGCTTTTTATTTCCGTTTTCATCAATTTCAACCGTAAAGGTTACCTTTTCCGGGCAGCCGCTGTTCGCAATCTTCTTCGACTCCGTACAAAGCTCAATCGTCGTATGTCCGCTGCAACGCTGTCCCGGAATATCCTCCTGTGCGTAGTAATCCGCCGAGGTCGGACATCCGGCTCCCGGAAGCAAGCCGGAAATCTTACATACACTGATCGTCGTGATACCTTCCGGCCGTTCAAAATCCGCCGAGGTATCCTGCCCCTTAAGGGCAACAATCTGATCCATGATATCTCTCCACATATATTTATGTGTGTTTGAGCTGCCCATATCCGTATTGAAATCATAGCCCATCCAAATGGATGCCGTATAATATGGTGTCATGCCGCAGAACCAAAGGTCATAGTTCGTCGAGGTTGTACCGGTCTTACCCGCTGCAACCATACCGCTCTGCAATCTAGCCGGTGTACCGGTACCGCCTGTGACAACCGATTTCATCGCATCAATCAGCTGCCATGCAGTTGTTGCCTTCATCACACGATGCGAGGTCGGCGTCGTGTTGTCAATCACGACATTTCCATCATGGTCAATAACCTTGGAATAGAGAATCGGCTTATTATAGACTCCGCCGTTTGCAATCGCTGCATACGCGGCCGTTATCTCATAATTCGTAACACCATAGCTCAATCCGCCGAGCGCACACGCCTGTGTTTTATCCGTCAGAAGTGCACCGGTTGTTTTATCGACATCATTATCTGCAAGCGTTGTAAATCCAATGTCAATCAGATAATCATATGCCACCTCCGGCGTTACCTTTGTGATTGCTTTGACCGCAAGCACGTTGATAGAGCTCTGAATACCTTTCCGCACTGTACAATATCCGCTGTGTCCGCCTCCGGCATTTCGAACCTCTCCTCCGCCGGCATACTGATACGGCTCATCGTTAAAGGACGTTGCAAGTCCTCCCATACCGGTATCAATCAAGGGAAGATAAGCTGCCAGAATCTTAAAGGTTGAACCCGGCTGCCGTTTTGCATCCGTGGCTCTGTTATAAGCACGGTTTGCCGTCTTAGTGCCCCTGCCTCCGACCATCGCTTTCACATAGCCGGTATGCTGGTCTATAATCGTAAACGAAAACTGCGGCTGCGGAGAAACCGAAAATGTCTCAGCCACATACGTACCGCCGGTCTCCTCCAGCATCGCATCGCGGAATTCATTTGCCGCCGCCCGCGCTGCTTCCTCACTGCTGTAAATATTGTTATATTTTGAATTACCGGTCTGTGCAACAAAATAGTTAATCAGGTGACCGATGCTGTAATTGTGCGACGTCTCCTTATCCGGATCCAGAATCGTAAGCTCATAGCTCAGTCCAACCTTTGTGCTGTTGCTTAAATATTCCGGATTGTTAATCACGTCATCACATATCTTTTGAATATCCTTATCCTGCACGGAATAAATCGAGTAACCGCCGGTGAAAATCAGATTCTCAGCCTCAGCCTTTGTACATCCGTATATGTCCATAAAGTCCGCTGTCAACTGATCCAAAATCGCATCCTGATAATAGGTATTGATATCCTCCTCAGCAAGCTGTACCTCATGCTCCGCACTGATTCTTGCATATACATCGTCCGCAATTGCCTGATCATACTGCTGCTGTGTAATATAATTCACTTCCAGCATATTATCCAGCACCTTCTTGCGTCGCTTTGCATTTTCCTCCGGATTTGCAACCGGATCATACCGGCTCGGATTCTGTGGAATCGCTGCAATAACCGCAATCTCCGAAACCGTAAGCTCCGTCATATCCTTGCCAAAATATTTTTCCGAGGCAGCCTGAATACCGCTCACACCTCGTCCGAGATAAATCGTATTTAAATAATACTCCACGATTTCCTCTTTTGTGTAGCGCTTCTCCAATTCAATTGCAAGATACTGCTCCTGAATCTTTCGTTCCAGCTTATCTAAAAATGTCGTCTCGTCGAGGCCGACATTGAACACCTGGTTTTTAATCAACTGCTGTGTAAGTGTCGATGCACCTTCATCAAAATTGCCGGATGAAAGTCCCTTCACTGCCGCACGGAAAATACCTCGCACGTCGATTCCGTTATGCGTCCAGAAACGCCTGTCCTCGATTGCAATAAATGCGTTGACATAATCCTCCGGAATCTCATCATAATATACATACACACGGTTAGACTCAATCGTTGAAATCTCCATCTCAACATTTCCATTCGCATCATATATATTGGAACGGAAGCCTTTTGGCATGATACTGATCTTGGATGCGTCCGGTGCATTGTCCAAAATTCCCTTCATCATACCGAATCCGGCACCTGCACACGCAACGATGACTGCAACAATGCCAACAAGTACTATCTTAAATAAATTGACTAATATCTTTCTACTGTTTCGTTGTGCTTTGGAAACGAGCTTTCTTTGTTTCTTTACCGTCTCCGATTTCGCATAGCCCATAGAGCTGCCTCCCTTTATATCATGTATCAATTTTCAGTTATTCGCTATTATATCAAACTTTCATAATAAATACAAGTTATACGTATTCTAAACATTTTTCTTTTTCTCTATTCTTTTTGTCATTTTTTTGGTAATATAGATATGGGTGCTGTGATTTCACACATGAATCTACTGCGCAATTCATGAGGCATCCCCCATAGTATCGTCGCAGTCGGAGGCAGAAGATGAGAGGTTTTGTAGGCATCGGTCATTCCGACCATGTAGAAACAGCCATAGAGGAAGCAACGGCAGGTCTGAAGAAAGCGGATTTGCTCGTTTTAATAGCACCTTTTGCACAGGCGGAGGAAGCAGCGGCACTGCTCTCCCAAAAATATCCGGGTGTCCCCATGATTGGCACAAGCGGAGAAAGTATTGCAAAAGGGAATGTTTTAAACAAACAGATTGTTGTCATAGGATTTGCCGGCGTAAGTACTGTTGTCGGTCTGATCGAGGATGTAAGAGAAACTCCGGTCAAATCCATGCAGACATTTTTATCGGATATCGAACGCATCGAAGCAGGCAGGTCAAATACAATCTGTCTTGAATTTGTGACAGGATGCGAGGAACGGGTTTTATCCACAGTAAACGCCATATTAAAAGAAGCAGACATTCCGTTAATCGGTGCCAGCGCATACGGCGTTCCGCTCGGAGAAAAACATTTGGTCATCTGCAATGGCAAGATTTATCACCGGACATGCGTCTACGCATTTATCAAAAACAACGGCGGGAAAATCCGGCTCTATCGGGAAAATATATACGCACGACAGGACAAGCGTGCACATTTTGCCAATCTGGTGGAGCCCGGCACTAAGACATTGTTCCAGCTCGACGGTCGCCCTGCCCTCGAGGTGTACGAGGAAGCGACCGGTGTCGCGATGGAGGATCTTGTATCCAATATGCCGAGGCAGCCGCTCGGACGGGCGCTCGGTGATGACACCTGTATTATTCAGACCATCTCCGTCGATCGAAACGGTGTCATGTTTAACGGAAAAGCGATCTATGAAAATGACAGTATATATATAATGAAGCTTTTAGATTTTCGGGCGGAACATGAAGCCTTTTTGGAAACGATCAAACAGGATTCCGAGCGCAATTCCTTCATACTCGGTTTTGACAGCGTCAACCGTTTTCGCCTGTTTGCGGAAGAAGGCTATTTGCAGGATTACATTTCCTCTTTCTCCGAGGTTGCAAACACAGTCCTGTTCATAGGCGAAGGTCAGCAATATGAAAACCAGCACATGAATCAGACGCTTGTCTGTGCAGTATTTGAATAACATCTATGGAGGTACTATATTATGTTTAAAAAGAAAGTGGAAACTCATGCTGTTCCGACTGAAACCGCAACGGGACTTGCACTTAAAAAAAGTCTTGAACCGATTACTCAGATTACAAAAAGTCTGAAAGAAAACCGAAAATCTCTGATTGCAGAGGAAATGCAGACTGCGAACCAGATTTCAGATATCCAGAGCTCCTTCGATACCATTCTGGAGCAGTCCGACCATGTGGCATCCGGAATGGATTCCATCAAGGAGCAATTCGGACACATTGTAGATGTCTCCTCCCAGATCGAGACAAGTGTGACAGGCGTTTTGTCTGCAACCGATCAGGCAAACGAAAATGTGGAAAGTTTACAGGAAAGCTCCGCAAATGTGATTCAGGATTTTGAACGGGTAATCCGTGTACTTACAAAATTCCAGAACAGCTTCGACGAGATACAGGAAACGATGTCCGGCATCATCGGAATTGCGAACCAGACCAATATGCTTTCCCTGAACGCCTCCATTGAAGCTGCGAGAGCCGGTGAGCATGGACTCGGTTTCGCAGTCGTAGCTACCGAGGTAAGCTCCCTCTCCGCTGAAATCAAGAAATTGGTAGATACCGTAAATTCAAACATGGCTCTTCTGCGCGAGGATGCTTCCAATCTGAATGCATCGATGGAAACAGCAAACCGGATGCTCCATCATGAACAGGAACAGGTTGAAAAGACAACCGAACTTTTTGAGAACATAAAGGGTTCCGTAAATGGTATGATTGAAGTACAGCAGCAAATTGCAGATGCCGTTGATAATTGTAATGACTATGCCGATCAGATTCAGAGCGATATTCTGAGTGCGAAGGATGGTTATATCGGTGTATCGGAGACGGTCAATCAGCTTTCTGGTGATATTACAAGAAAAAATCAGCTGTATGAGGATATGATCAATCTGCTGGAGCAGGTAGACCCGATTGTTGAGGATATACAGGAATCAAATATTAATATATAAGAACATATATTATAAGAACCAAAAATTACAATAACAAAAATCTGCAAAGCACTATAAATCAGCTTTGCAGATTTTTGTAATTCTTACTCATTTCTCTTGCTGCGAAATCAATCAACACTTCTAATTCCGGCAGCAAAAATATATTTAAAGGAGGTGTTTGAGCTTCTGCTCCGATTATGCTTTTCTTTACCCTTGCTATCGATTCTTTCAGAATAGGTAATGATTCATTCCAATCTATCTCCCGGATGCATGAAAGTTCTCCCATATGAGCCATGATCCAATCCAAGTCCGGAATCATATCCGGAAAATCAAGCGCATAACTTTCGATAAAAAACGCATTCATCCTGTCGTAGTCTCCGTAATACAATTCCTTTGAAAAAAATACGTCCCTGTCGTATATACGATTTTGTTCTAACACCTTCACATATCTTACCGCATCGTACTCTGTCTCCGGCTGTTTGTTCTCATTAAAAAACAAAAAATGTCTGTCCCAATATCGCTCCAAAAACATGCGGTCCAGATACAAATGTCCATAGTAACCAAACACATACGGATCATCCCATACATTCTTATAATGCTCTATAAATCCGGAAAGATTTGGTTTTCTCTCCAGATGCCGATATGTTTCATCATTCCAAAAATGAGATTGTTTTTTATTGCTTACCATATCCGCTGCTATACTTCCTAAGTAAAATCGCTTTGTCTCCTCCGGCAGCATACATTCACAATATTTTAATATCTTCTTTGCATAGGCAAGATGAATTACATAGCTTGGCATACCCGAACCTCCGAAAGCAGTTCATCATCTAAAAACAAATTGCGTATTACCGGCATCGATACAACCTTTGTTTCCGAGTCCTTCTTCTCCGATGTCTTCCTGTCCGATTCCTTCTTCTCGTATATCTCTACCACAGGCTCTTTCTCGGAAATGCTTCTAAGCTTCTCATGCTGAACATCTGAAATACGATAAAACAAAATCCCTTCCATCACATCCCGGATACGCTCGTCAATCTGTACGGCACGCATCAGCTTCTCTTCTGTCGTCGTCAATTCACGTCTGTAGTCAATACACCGGATATAAATATCTGCGATGGTTCCAAGTTTTCTTTTTTCAAATATATCCCGAAACTGTTGCAAGGTCTTGACACGCAAATTCGCTGTGCCATCCACATCTCCGGACAGCACTTCCCCGATTGCTACCGCATACACATAGGTGTCCTTTCCAACCCTCAGGTTTTGTAAAAACGAATAAACCGCAAGTGAAATTCCCCACATATGAGACGGAAACACAATGCCGACACTGCTTCCATCCAAGCATTCACCGTGATATTCCGTATACTTTTGCACTTTACAATTCGGAAGATTTTTTTGCATCTCATCTATCATCGCCTGTTTTGCATCCATCTTCCACACATGCCCGGATGATACATCAAAATAATCGGATACATAAAATATATAATTTACTGCTATTTCCGTATCATTTTGCATCTTTACGGTTTCCATACCCCATATTCCTCCTCTTTTGTATCACATAACTCCACACTGCTCTTCGCCGCTCATTTCTTCTTCAACGAACCATATAATGTTCGAAACGCAAATCTGCGATATTCTTCAATCGTCATCCCCATATTCTTTGCGATTTCTTTTTTCTTTCGTTCCGAGACCTGAATGATCCCGCTCAGTGATGACCAGATATACAACACCGTCGGTTTTATCTCTAAATCATTCTTTAAGACCTTTGTCTTCTGCCCCTTTACAATCAGTGCCTCAATCACGGAATACAATTCCTGAAGCAGCTCAGGCGATATGACCTCACCACGTTTCCGGCTGTTCGTCACCTTATCGTCCAAAATGAGCGAAGCAAAATATTTCGGATATTGCTGGCAAAAATTCACAAGACAGTCACATAGTTGATAATAACTGTCCTCAAAGCTATCGTTTGCCTCTATGCACAGAGAAAGCTCTCCGAGCAGAACATCCAAATAATCGACGACTATGGAATTATAAATATCTTCCTTGCTCTTAAAATAAACATAAATCGTAGACTTGCTGTAATCCGCCAAAAAAGCGATGTCATCCATCGTTGTCTCCTGAACCCCTTTTGTCTCAAACAACTCCTTGGCAGCATTCAGTATGTTCTCACGATTAAACTGTTCTAAAGCAAGCTTCTTGCGTGCTCCCATATCTTCTCCCATCGAACAGAACGATTGGTCTTATTATACAACTATAATTATTATTTTTCAACTATTATTTTTTATTTTCGACATAAGGTATTTTAATCAAACTCTATTTACTTTATAAAGAATCCAAATTTTATAATAGATATATAGATTTATATATCGAACTATTAGTTCGAATCCGGTAGAATTATGCAGTTTCGCATACGCAGCAATATTTTTTTCTCCAGACGACTCACCTGCACCTGACTGATTCCCAGTGCCTTTGCAACCTCCATCTGTGTCTTATCCTCAAAAAAGCGAAGCCGTATCAGAAGCTGTTCTTCCTCATTCAAATGCTTCATTGCCTGTCCAATCATTATCTTGTTCATAACATTTTCCGCCGCCACTTCCGATTCTGCTTCATCCACCAGCCTGTCCATCAGACTGACTTCTGTTCCGTCGCTGCCTGACACCGACTGCTGAATCGATTCCACCTCCCGATTTGCTTCCGTTGCCATGACGATATCCTCCACGGAAAGTCCCGTAAATTCCGAGATCTCATGAATCGTCGCCTCACGTCCGAGCTTATGCAGCAATTGTTCTTTTGCAAGACTGATATGATATCCGTTTTGTTTTAAGATTCTGGATACCTTAATCGCACCGTTGTCACGAAGAAATCGTTTGATCTCTCCCGATATCAACGGAACTGCATAGGTGGAAAACTGAACGCCAAACCGACTCTCAAACCGGTCCACAGCCTTTAACAATCCGATACAGCCTATCTGATATAATTCCTCCAGATCATATCCACGGTTCATAAATCTTCTGGCTATGCTCCAGACAAGCCCTGTGTTATCCGAAACTATTTTTTCTTTCGCGGCCTTACTCCCCATTTGCGCCTGTTGAAATAGTTCCCACTCATTCATTTATTCATAATGCGGTGCCGGCGCACCAATCTCCTTCCACATTTTTACAACGGTTCCCTCTCCCTTAGATGAAAAAACCTCCAGCTTATCCATAAATGCCTCCATAAAGGAAAAGCCCATGCCGGAGCGTTCCTCCTGCGGTTTCGTCGTAAAAAGCGGTTCCATTGCCTGTTTTACATTTTCAATGCCGACGCCCTTATCCTGTACTTCTATGTATACGGATCTGCCATCCACGGCCGCGCGAATCGTAATCTTACCCGGACCGTTTTCATAGCCGTGAATAATCGAATTCGTTACTGCCTCCGATACTGCCGTCTTAATATCTGACACCTCCTCCAATGTCGGATTTGTAGATGTGATAAACGATGCAACAATCATACGGGCAAAACTCTCATTTTTTGCCAAGCTATCAAATTCCACCATCATTTCGTTTGCGTTACTCATAATATCCTCCCTTTAACATCTCCTTTTTTACGGATTCGACAGAATCCATCTTTGTGACAATCTGATAGATTCCGGACATCCTGAGTACACGGTCAATCGTCTCATTGACACAGACGGCATACACCTTTCCACCCACATCATGCACCTTACGAAATCTGCCTGTAATCAAACCGATTCCCGAACTGTCCATAAATTCCGTCTTTGAAAAGTCAAAAATTAAATATCGAATACATTCGTGTTCAAATACCTGCTCGGTTTTCCGTTTTATCATGTCCGCGGCACAGTGGTCTAACTCCTCCGGCAGATAATAAATGAGCACTCCATTTCCTGTTTCATATACCATGCTTTACCTCCTGCTATAATGATTTTTAAAATAAGGCAACAAAAAAGAAAGTGAACTAAAATTCACTTTCTTTCGTAATTTACAATAACAAGTTGTTATTCTTTATCTATCATATTTTGAATATCCGTATCGGACATACCGGACACAACATTGGAATAATCCGGCATATCCTCGCCCGCTGCCGTTCCTCCGTTTTGAAGCTCCTCCACCTGCTTTGCAAGCATCTCCACTTCGCTATTCAGACTGTTTATCATGGAATTTTTTCCTGCAAGTTCCTCACTGTATGTCTTAACCAACTGATCATTTTCCTGGCGCAGCTTTTTCTTTTGTCCCGGCAGAATCAAGAAACAGAACAAAAGCAATCCAAGCGTCAGCCCAAGTATCACATACAATCCGGAATATTTTGCAAAGCTAATCTGTCCAAATTGTCCGGTTCGTACAACGCTTGTGTCCTTTTTCGCTGCAATCTCCTGAATCAGGCTTTTCTTCTCCACCTTTTTCGGTGCAGTTCCATCTTCCGTCACAACGATTTCCTCCAGATAATCCTCATCGAGCAAACCGTCGTTCTCTATCGTCTGATTGCGCATCTCTATGATATGTTCTTCCGTTTCTCCCATGCCGCGCAGATAATGCACCGCCAGCGAATTTGCTTTATCAATTTTCAACACACGGCGCAGGGTTACGCGCGCCTTCTCATAATTATCTGTGCCGATATACATCAATGCAAGCAGAAGATAACCCTTTACAAAATGCGGATTATCCGACAATGCACTTTTCAACTGCAAAATTGCCAAATCATAATCTCCGCTGTGTGCATAACCAATCGCCATATTATATTTTCGGGCAAGCTGGTCAACACTTTCCAAACGGGCAGGGTCCTTCTTAAGCTCCTTCAGATATTTTGCCGCAATATTATTTTCCTGCTGAAAATTGATGCTCATAACCCATTCGCTCATCGCCTGTACGGCTTCTCCCATCTCATAGTAGATGAGCCCGAGCAAATTCCGGGACTGAATGTTACGCTTATTATAGCGAAGCGACTGCAAAAGTGACTCAATTGCGCCGGACAGGTCGCGTGCGCAGGCCCGGTCATATCCGATATTATAATAATAATTGGATGTGTTCTCCGCTTTTTTCAGCATAGATATCGGAAGATAGCATGCAGAGCAATATCCATTTTTACGGACCTGTGCCTTACAATGCGGGCACAGAACCGGTCGCATCATCGTTGCCATCCTATCGTCTCCTTGTATTCAACACCGCATTATCCAGAATACTTCCTGTATTTCTAAGATCTGCTGTCATCTGCAGCACGATATCACTGATATCCTTTAAATCATTGTTGTAAATTGCCTCCTCTGCCTGATTCACTTCCGGAATCGGAGAAAAGCGCTTCAGTTCTTCTTCAAAATTTATCATACGGATTCCTCCCATATGTTCTTAATCTTACCTATCAGATATAATGATCCGACAGCAAATAATGTACTGTCTTCTTCGCAGGCGGATGTATATGCCTTCCTGAAGCAGCTCTCAATATCATCCTCCGCATACACGGCAACATTTTTTCCCTGTTTCTTCGCATATTTCCGAAACAGCGCCGCAATATAGTCAGCGGAGATTGCCCGTTCCGAATCAAGCGAGGTCACATAAACCGCTTTCACATCCAGATTTGATACTAAATATGCAATCATCGGCTCGTAATCCTTATCTCCGGCAACTGCAAACAAAAGAGTCTTATGTCTGTCCGCATATCCGGCTTGAACGCTTTCCACAAACCGCTCTATTGCACTTTCATTATGTGCCCCATCGATTACCAGATGCTCCGAAAGCGTTTCCATACGTCCCGGCCAGTAAAATGCATCCAGTGCCTGCTGTATTTTGTCCTGCGAAATATCGCA
This sequence comes from uncultured Bacteroides sp., assembly GCA_964563955.1. Classification (GTDB taxonomy): domain Bacteria; phylum Bacillota; class Clostridia; order Lachnospirales; family Lachnospiraceae; genus Coprococcus_C. The sequence goes on from CAZLZH010000001.1 coordinate 38,016, forward strand.
GGATAAAAGTCTACGGCATGCTTCTATCGCTGTGACAGCATTGTCAACCTGATAGGCAGCCACATTTCCAAGCCGCAAACCATTGTAACTATAATAGCGATTACGCACTGAAAAATCAATGGTTTTATCTGTAATTTCATCGATAATATATTCCATATTTGCGACATTTATTGCTTCTGCCGCAAGCGACCTTGCACGGGCTGACACGACAGCATCCGCCTCAACGCTCCCGGTGTTGTACACAACCGGGACTCCTGTTTTTATAATTCCCGCCTTTTCTCCGGCAATCGCAGCAATCGTATCTCCGAGATATTTTGTGTGCTCCAGACCGATTTCCGTAATTACAGTAAGTACCGGTGAAAGGATATTCGTTGCATCGAGCCTTCCTCCAAGCCCGGTCTCATATACAACGAAGTCTATCTCCTGCTTTGAGAAATACAACGCTCCCATAGCAAACAGGAACTCAAAATAGGAAAGATGCTGTCCGCCTTCTTTTACAGCTTCCTCACATGCGGAACGCACCTGACTGTAGCACTGTACAAATTCCTCCTCGGTAATCCCCTCGATACGCTCTGTAATCGACTGAAGATGTGGGGATGTAAAACTTTTTACGCGATAACCGCACTGTCTTAATATCGCACAGATAAACTGCACTGTCGAGCCCTTCCCATTTGTTCCCGCAACATGAATTGCCTTGTGTTTTAAATGCGGATTCCCAAGCTTTTCCATAATTCCAGCCAGATTTTCATTGCCGGATTTATTTCTTCCTTCCGTATGCGGTCCGAACATGGAAATGCGGTTAATATACTGTTCTGCCTCATTAAATCTGTTATTCATAATGCCAGTCCCTCTTTGTCAGTCTTTGATTATCGGTTATCTACCTTTTCCGGATATAAATCATGATGAACGAGACGGTCATATGCTACCTGCTCCCAGTTCGTCCCCGGCCGTCCGTAATTGCAGTACGGGTCAATGGATATGCCGCCGCGCGGTGTAAATTTTCCCCAGACCTCGATGTATTTCGGATCCATCAGTGCAATCAGATCATTCATAATAATATTGACGCAGTCCTCATGAAAATCTCCATGGTTGCGAAAGCTGAACAAATATAATTTTAACGATTTACTTTCCACCATGCGGACATCCGGCACATAGGATATAGTAATCGTCGCAAAATCCGGCTGTCCGGTTATCGGACAAAGGCTTGTAAATTCCGGACAATTAAACTTGACGAAATAGTCATGCTCCGGATGCTTGTTGACAAATGTTTCAAGTATATCTGCCGAATAATCAGACGGATATTCCACATGCTGATTGCCAAGCAGTGAAATTCCTTTTGTTTCCTCTTGTGTTCTGGACATATTCCTTCACCTCTGTTTTATAAAACCTTTATTTCCCTCCCGAGATAAAATGAATAAATATATTGCTCCTTCACTTTATCTCCGGTCAGCTGCTCAATAATTTCTGCGTATGTGGCAAGCTGCGCCTTATAGCGTCCAAGCAAAGCTGCCTCGTCTGCCACGTCTGTCTTATAATCCATGACAACCGCATCCCCTGCCTCATAAAAGTATGCATCGATGATTCCCTGTACAATCAGCATTTCATCGCTCTCAACCTCATACACTTCTCGTACCGGAACACATGCAGAAAACTGTCTTTCCTTATACAGCGTTCCGTCAATTGCCGCCTCTATCATACGGCATCCAAGCTTTGATTGCAACATTTTCGTAATTTTTCCAATTGAAACCGCCGCAAGCTCGCGTTCCTCCATAATCTGTTCCCGGCAAAGCTTTTCTTTTTGTTCCTTTAAAAATCCGTAAATGTCATCACAGCCTTTTAGCTGTTCAAACGGAAGCAGCTCCATAAATTTATGTACGATTGTTCCGCGTTCAGCACCGGTAAGTCCGCCCAAATCATCTGTTTTTTTATCATCTGCATGGTCTGGCTTCTCATCGAAGCTTTCATCATACATACGCACATATTCTGCTCCGATGTCATATGCTTCACCATCAAAGGCCTTCATCTTCTTGATATCAGACACGGACAGCTTACCGGAAATCGTTGTAAGCAATTCATCCGGATATCGATACCGAAAGCTTTCTTCATTCCGTTCATAAAATGCATCCGGCTCCGCCTCCTCTGCAAGCCGTCTTATATCTGCAAGTGCAAGCTGTTTGATCACCTGCGGCTTCTCGAGCTTGCAAAGCACCATCTCCTGATTATAGATGCCGGTCCGTATTTTTCCGGAGATATGTGATGACTCTGCCGATTCGTATCGCACCATACAGGCAACGATATGTTGTAAATAGCAGTTTGCATTATTTCGGATGTTATACGGTAAAAGCACCGCTGACATATCCTGCAAATAAGCATATTTATCATACAATTTGTCAATATTGGGTGCTGCTGCCGTAAGAATCAGCTTCTCCTTGGCACGAGTCATAGCAACATACAGAACACGAAGATTTTCCGCAGTCATCTCCTCATTCTCCAAATATCCATAAATACTTCGAAGTGCCGTATCATGCTTATAACGCCCGTCCGGATGCATCGACATGGCTGCAAGATAGTAATCCGGATGCACAAAAACGTTGTCCCGAAGCTCCATACGGTTAAATTGCTTCCCAAGCCCAGCCGTAAACACAATCGGAAATTCAAGTCCCTTGCTCTTATGAATGCTCATGATTCGAATAACATTTGCATCGTCCGAGAGTGTACTTGCCTCCCCTTCGTCCCGCTCTATCAGCTTGAGCTTATCGACATACCGAAGGAAATGAAACAGTCCCTTATAATATCCGTTTTCAAACTGGACTGCCTTCTCAAGTAGCATATCAATGTTGGATCTGCGGATATTTCCTGCCGGCATCGCTGTTACATATTCATAATAATCTGTCAATACGAGCAGCTCCCATATCAGATCCGACACGGAAAGCTTTTGTTTATCCTGTTTGAGTTTTGCGATAATATCAAGAATCCGGTTCAGCTTTTTTCCGATCTCACTCTCACCGCAATCCGCAGCATAATACTCACAGATTTCAAACAGACAAAGTTTTTCCTTTACCTTTTTACGCACAGAACCGCAAATCTCTGTCAGCTCGGATTCATCCAGATTTCCCATCGGGGACAGCAAGACTGCCGAAAGCGGAATATCCTGTCTGCTATTATCCACGACCGAGAGCATAGACAATATAATCTGAATCTCAACCGCCTGAAAATACCCCTGCGTCTTTTCCAGATATACCGGTATCCCCTGCGAAGTAAGCGCATTATAGAGGCTTTCTCCGTATCCCTTCAGACTTCTTGCCAATATCACAATATCCTTATATTTTGCCATACGATATGTATGTATATCCTCATCATATACCGATATTCCGGTCTCCGGGTCCGTAAGCTCCCGTATGCGATTCGCAATCATCAATCCCTCTAATGTATCTTTATCCGGATTTTGATAGGATGCCAGCATCTCATCTGTCAAATTCCCCTTGTCACCCGAATCCGCAAGCAGCAATTCCACATCCTCCGCAATATTGACACAGGAACCTGCCTCGTCAAATTCTTTTCCCGGCACAAGCGCCTGCTTCTCGTCATAGGCAATTCCTCCAAGGTCCTCTCCCATGAGCTGATAAAAGAAGTAATTGATAACATCGAGACAGACCGCACGGGAACGGAAATTATGATTGAGTTCAATTTTGATTTCATTTCCGGTCTCCTGAAACCGATTATATTTTTTAACAAATATTTCCGGTCTCGCCATCCGGAACCGGTAGATGCTCTGCTTTACATCCCCGACCATAAACATATTATAGTCTCCTCGGTAATTTCCGGATATCGCCGTCAGAATATCCTCCTGCAAATAATTACTGTCCTGATATTCATCAATATAGATTTCCTCATAACGTGCAGCAATGCTTTTCCCGATTTCTGTCGGAAGTGCTGTTCCATCCTCGTCATAGCCGGCACATACAAGCTGAAACGCCATGTGCGATATATCCGAAAATTCATATAGCTTCCGTCTTTTCTTCTCTTCCATAAAAAGATTGACAAATTCCTCTGTCACCTCCAGCAAAGGAAGCAGATATGTACGCTGCCACTTTATATCGGCAAGCAATGTCTCCACATGATCCGAAAAGCAGTCGATATCCGAAAAATCTTCCTTATACTCTTTTCGAAGCAGCTTGCAGCGTTCTGCAAGCTCTTTATCTCCGGTGAATTTTTTACGGGACAGGCTCTGCCATTTCTCTCCCAGCGCCGTCCTCATATCCTCATAGCATTTCGCCTCTTTAATTGCAGTAAGCTTCTCCATGTCTGCTTCAAACTGTGCCTGATAATGCTCCGGGCCATCCGGCTGCTCACATATCTGTATGCAAAGCGCTGCGAGTTCCATTGCAGCCGCTGCCTTCCGATGCAAAATTGCAAACATTTCCTGCATCCAGGTCGTCGCATCCAAATCCGCTGCATCCTCTATGCAAAGTGCATCTCTTGCCCCCTGCAAGAAACGCGCCGGATCCGAAACACTTGCCATCCGTTTATAAATCTTATCTATGATATCCCGCAAATTATCGTCTGTTTTTCCGTCACAGAACAAATCTAACAGACGTTCAAAATCAGTCGGTTCCTCCGACTGTCTCATCGCCTCATATTTTTGTTCAAACAAAGCTGTCATCACATCATATTGAAGCATTTCCATCATCCCCGGATCCCCAATATTTATAGATGGATCAATGTTCAAAAAACTGAAATAATCCTTGACGGTATTCAGGCAGAAGCTGTCAATCGTCATAATATCCGCACATTGCAGCAGCACATTTTGTCTCGCCAAATGCTCTGATTCCGGCTGTTCTTCCAACTCCTGCTCTAATTTTGCCATCAGTTTTTCTTTCATCTGTGCAGCAGCAGCCTTTGTAAATGTCACTACCAGAAACGACGTAATATCAACCGGATGATCCGGGTCGGTTATTTTTTGAAAGATTCGCTCTACCAACGTTGCCGTCTTACCGGATCCCGCAGCTGCCGATACAAGAATTGTCTTTCCTCTTTCTTTAATTACTTGCTGCTGTTTTTCTGTCCATGCCATATCTGTGACATAACCTCCAATAATTGTTCCTGTTCCTTTTTCGTATATTTTGTATAATGATATCTGTTTTTACCGTATTTTTCATCAAAACGGCATACATCCTTGTACGCACAAAAATCACAGGCTTTACGCTTTCCGTCATTTTCTGGATTTTTCGGTATCTTCCCCTGTTGTATATCACCTGCAAGCGCACCCGCCTTATAGGCTGCATATCCGATGACTGTATCAAACCGTTCGGAATCCGCTCTGTCAATCCCACTATATACAAGCGTATCCTCGCGTACCTGCTCCGCTTCCTCCGGCGTATCTGCCTTTACATACGGATCCTGCATCCGGTAATAGGACATGGCATCGGGAAGAACCTTGTATCGCTCCGCCTCCTGCCTGTTTTTGTTTTGATCTCTGTCTACAAGCTCCGTCATAACCTCCGTATAAATTGCAAGCTGTAGCTCCAATCCCTCGTAAAGCTTCCCAAGATCAAAGTCATGTGCGCCTGATTTGTAATCAATTACACGCAGATAAATCGTATGTGTCTCCGGACTGATGCGGACATCTCCCCGATCGACGACCCCTACAATATCTACCAGCTCACCGGTATCTCCAATCGGAATTCCCTTTTTAAACTTATATTCGAAATACTGCGGCTCATAATTTTCATCAATTAAAGACTGAAGCTTTTTTATCGTTCTCTTTCCGACCCGGACAAGCATTTTCTCCAAAAAATCATATTGTCCTTCCTCGATATCCTGACCTTCGTACTCCCTCTGAAAGTTCTCCTTTACAAACCGCTCTGTCAGTGCATCCCTTGTCGCAGAATCTACAGCTTTCCAATTATTATCTAACTCATCCCGTACATAACGAAACATCTGTTCCATCGCCCCATGCAAGATCGTACCGACATTTCGGCTGTCGATTCCGTGCATACTCCGTTCTTTTAATTGAAGTACATATTGAAGAAAAAAAGCATATGCACAGCTCGCATACTTCTCCAGCTTCGAGACAGACATCGCCATATCCTGTAAGGAGATCAGCTTTGTGACTGATTCCGTAAGCTGTTTTGGTATGTTGTGATACTGCATCGCCTGCTCCATTCGGGACAGTCTCTCCGGATCTGCCTCATTTAAAAAGAGCTTATACAACTGTATTGTTTCATTTTTATGCTCCTCATTTCCGGCAAGAAGCTCCTGCAGTCCGACTATCAATCGCTCCAGTCCCGTTTTCTTTGTTATGAGCACACCTGCTTCACGCTGTCCATTCCTCGCACTTAAATGTGGGAAAATCCGCTTTATACGCTCTAATATATAGGATGGGCGCATCGGTTCATTGGCTGCACTCATATTGACGTAGGAAAGAAACAGCTTATCCTTTGGCTTTGTCATATTCTGATAAAGATAAAATTGCTCGGTATAACTGTTGACCCTTTCCGTCGGTGCCATATGGATTCCAAACCCTTCCAGCCGTTCCTTCTCCCGGTCATTGATAATCTGTCCTCTGCGCTGCCGTTTCGGAATAACACCGTCATTCACACCGACAATAAACAATGCACAGATATCGGAAAGTCTTGTACGCGTGATGTCTCCGACTACTACCATATCCAATGTCGGCGGCACCATTCCAAAGCTGATATCCTTTAATCCGACCTGTAAGAGCTCTTCAAATTCCTCGACATCCACCTTGTCATCCGGCATGATTTCAAGCATCTTATCAAAGAGCTGGCACAGCTTTGCATATATGCCCGGCATATCAGCAAATAACTCTTCATAAGAAAGCTTCTGCATCCATGTATATATTTCATGTACAAACACCGACACTTTCTTTTTGCCGCCGGAAAGTGCCTTATAAAATGGCTGCAAAATCTCCATGACCTGAACGCGGAGCTGCTCCATCGTGTCATCCCCGCCATTCAAAAATGCCTGACTCCAGCTCCGAATGCCCTTTCGCCCTTTTGCAAGAACATAATTTTCGAGCATCTCAATCTCAGACTGTTCCATCGTTCGGACAACTCCGGATTTCAAAAATGCAAACACACTGTCATAGCTAAAATTCTCACTGACCACGCGCAGCCCATGCAGAATTGCATCCACACACGGATGATTTTTCACAGGCTTTGTCGCATCAACAAAATACGGAATCTCATAAAGCGGGAAAATCCGGTCTGCAAAATCACCGGTCTGCTCCAGATTTCCACTCACAACCGCAATATCCCTATATCGGTATCCTTCTTTCATCACAAGTCTTCGAATCATGCTTGCTACACCGGTAAGCTCCTCATTCGGATTGTCATAAGCTGTTATTTTGGCAGCGTCCTGTTCCTTCGTCCATGTCTGATATGGGTAACGGAACAGATTTTGTTCCAGATGATGCAGCGGATGGTTCTCATTCCAGCGGACTCCACCATTTTCCCCCATAAAAATATGCGGATTGACACACACCATCGCCCGCTCTGCCGTCACAAGAAGCTGCCCGATTGTCTGCTTAGTAAGTGCAAATAATGCATGCTCCGACAGCTTCTTTTTACAAAAGGATTCATAATCAATCGTAAGCAGCACGGTCACTTTTTTTGCACGCCGTAAAAGTATTTCGAGAAGATTTAGCTGAATCGGAGTAAACCCTGTAAAACCATCTAATATGATCTCACTGTCCGCAATCAGCTTTGACTTCTCCGCAGCACGTGTCAAAAGCTCCAGCATTTGCTCCGCAACAATAAAGGCATCGCCCTTTTTTTGCTCAAATGCCTCAAAGATAACAAGCATATCCTGCATTTTTTTTGACAAAACCATATCCTCGCCGGAATCTGAAAGTCCTTCCAGTGCCTGTTTTAATTTTTCACGCGGCACATCGTACTGATACAATTCCGACATCAGCGATTTCGCTTCATCAATAAACCCTGCCTTGTCCAGACTATTCCCGTACAGATGCAGCTTTTCCCTATGCTCATATGCCGCCTGTCTGAGCAGCATCGACTTGCCGAAATCCTCCAATACTTTTGCCGGTTTCATATGCAGCTCATCAAACACCCGATACGCCAGACGATTAAACCCAATCACATCGATCTGAAAGCTTCCTCCCCGCGCATGCTTTGTCGCAATCCGTCTCTGAATCGCAAGGGAATACTGCTCCGGAACAAGCAGGATATAATTGGAATCAGGCTTTTCCATCGACTCTTTTATAATCTGATCATAAATATATTCTGATTTCCCCGCACCACTCGGTCCCAGAATCAATTGTAATGCCATAAAAACCTCCGGAATTTAATCAAAGCCGGAAGCAGCTTACTCCCGGCTTTGATTTTCTTGTCTCATTAATTAGTCTTGTTTAAATAACTCATTCTGCATCATCTCTATATTCGGATACCATATTCCCTTAAGCTTTACGAAATCAAGCTCAACCTCCATATACGATATCGGAATTCCGGACTTATTCAGCATTTTGCCTCGAAGTCCAAGCTTCAGGGTGACGCCTTCCTTCGCATCGACCGTCTTACCATGTTCCAATTGTATACGATCATTAAACTCTGAAAGATCAGCACTTGTCCATGCTGTTTCTTTAATAACCGTAATCGTTGTATACTGTGTCTCCTCAACCTGTGGCATGATATCATCCACAAGTGCTTTATTTGCTGTTATGTACTCCGGCACAAGAGACAGGAGCTTCTCCTCATCGTTCTCGTTGACAGCTGTTTTAAATATATCGAGTACCTCCTGATAAGTCTCCGGGCCTTCCTTTTTCATAACCACATTTGTTACAAAATAGTAAATACCAAATCCGATAGCAGCTACGATAACAATCTTCAAAAGCATACTAAAAAACTTTGCAACTCCGCTCGTTTTTTTAGGACCTGAATTTACCTGTTTATTCTCTTTGATAGCCTCCTTCGTAATCTTAACCGGTTCTGTTCCTCCAACACTGTTTCCATCAAAGATATCTCCATAATTATCAGATGGGCTGAAAGATTTTGCCTTGACAGCCTTCCTGCCATTCTCGCCCTTTAACTCAAGACTTGTTTTCATTTTTACGATTGGTTTTCCACACTGCGGGCACACAGTAAGACCTTCTTGAATTTGTGCTCCACACGATTCACATACAGCCATATTACTACTCCTTCCTTTTTCTCTCTTTGTAATAATACTTTTTATACATATAAAATCAGTATATCGCACCATGTTCAAATATTCAAGATTTTTATACTCTTTTATGTCGCGTCAATCTGCGATCATCGTCTGTGTATCGGCTCCTATCTTCACAGTGTAGGTATCCCCAGTTACAAGCTTTGGACTGCTGTATATTACAATGCCATAGGAAAGCTCCGGCTCCCAAGTCAAAATATTCTGTCCATCGGCATCCAAAATCCCAATAGTTGTCTGCGCTGGTTGATTATCTACATAAACTGTGAGAACTCCCTGCTCGGAATCTGAGAATGTCTGTGCCATATTAACCGACCCGGTTCCGATAAATGTGCCTCCGCTTATGACAGCTTCCGTATCATAATCAAGGGTTGCCGTATCTCCCTGCGTCGGTCCGCAAACACTTACATAACCGCCTGTCATCAAAAAACTTCCATTTGCGTCAATGCCATCGCCTCCTGCCGTCACGGAGATGTTTCCCCCTGAGATTGTAATCGTTGCTTCTGAGGTTCCAAATTCGTTTTCACCTGCCGCATTCAAGCCGTCATCTCTTGCAATCACAGTTATTTCCCCACCTGAAATATCTACGCAAAGTGCTTCCAGTCCCTCATAGCAGCCTGTTATGTTGATTGTTCCTCCTTCTATCAATAATGTACTTCCTGCTTTCATTCCGTTGGTACTGACACTGTCCGTATCATCTGCTGCCCTATTGCCCGCATCCTGCAACATACCTTCCGGCTGCTCCGGTGGCTGCATTCCTTCCGGTCTCTCCATATCGTCCGGCGGGTTCTGCATTCCTTCCGGTCTCTCCATATCATCCGGCGGTGTCTGCATTCCTTCCGGACGCTGCATTCCCATATTTCCTGCAGGTTGTATCATACCACTTTCCATATCTTCAAGTGCGACTGCCTCACCGCCTGCCGTTATATCAAATTCCCCATCCAGTATCTGTACATCCACGGAAGCGCTGACGCCATCTCCGCCTGCATTTATATCAAAGCATCCGCTTTGAATATAGACAGATCCCAGTGTTTCATCATCTGCATTTTCTGCATGAATACCGTCTTTTTCTGCATCAATCTGAAAATCCGCATTTGCAATACAGACCTCATCCTTTCCGCAAAGCGCATGCCCCGCACACGTAATCTCGTAGCTTCCGCTTGTTATCTTCAAGGAATCCTTAGAGACGATTCCATGTCCCGCAATCGAAGAAATGGTCAATGCGCCGGAACCATTCAGCGTGATATCCTCCTTTGAAAAAATAACAGCATCAATATTATTCTCGTCAATCGCCGTAAATTCTCCTCCATTTGAAAGCACATTTTCTGTATCTAAAGCCAGTGTCACAAAAACTTTATCCGCCTGACGAACATAAATTGCAGCCGATGAACTGCTCTGTATCGAAACACCATCTAAGACGAGTTGCAGCTTATCCGTATCTTCCGCATCTACAATAATCATGCCATCCTCAAGTTTCCCGGACAGAATATAAGTTCCCTCATCCGTAATCGTAACGTTACTATCTTCAATCTGAACGGAATCCGAATCACAGGCAGCAGTATTTTTACTGAGTGTAATAAATACACTCTCGCTTTCATCATATCCGATCTCAAAATCCCGATTTGAAAACCAATCGGAGGTCTCCTGCTTTTCCACATCCGTTTCGCTTGCAGACATTTCCGTTGCAATCTCCGAAGCTCCTGAATCTCCTGTCTTTGTCTGATTGCTACAGCCGGAAACAGACAGCAGCATTGCAGCACTTAAAATCAAACTTAGATATTTCTTTATACATATTCTATTTCTATGTTTCATATTCTCCACACTCCTTCCAAAATCTATAAATAATAGGTTTTGCGAAACTCGCATAACTCCCTACAATTCCGTCACCATCGTATCCTGTTTCGATACGCAGATTTCAAGATTGCCATTTCGACAGCGGAGCTTATCAATCATTTCCTTTTCCTTTACAGCATCCTTTAGCGTCAGATTGTATGTAATGCGAAAGAGACTTCCCATGTTGGTTGTCTTTACACGAACAAGCTCAAATCCATTCGTATATTCCTTCAAAATCGGTTCAAATACATCTGTATAATCCAAATTCTCCGGAATCGTGATATTGAGCGTTTTATAAACTGCCGCATTCCTTGTACAGCCAAAATCAAAGAGATTATACATCATGCAGAACATACACATAAGCAGTGTAAACAAAAGAGCAAACGCAAGATATCCCATACCTGCAATCAATCCGGAGCCCATTGCCATAAACAGCATTGTAATCTCCTTTGCCGTGCCCGGAACACTCCGAAAACGCACAAGGCTGAATGCACCTGCAACTGCAACTCCCGCTCCTACATTTCCGTTTACCATCATAATCACGACACATACGACCGCCGGCAGCAGTGCCAGCGTAACAAGAAAGCTCTTTGTGTAGCGGGAACGGCACATATACCCTGCAATCAATATTAAGCCGCACAAAAGCGCGCATCCAAAACATAACAGGAAGTCCTTTACGCTGATTATATTTGTCATCTGTGTATCAAATAAACCGTTGAAAATTGAATTTGTCATATTACCTGCCTCCTTATAATTGGAAAAATAATATTCGTATATGCGGTTCCGTATTTTGAAAATGAGCTTTTATATATGTGCTCCTCTGATAAGACATGCACCATCCAGAACGGAATACCTCCGGAGCATTTTATCTCCATCAAAGCCTTGCCCTCCGGTAAAATCGAGGTGCCATACACTTCCGATTCCAAGGATATATGTTCCTGCCTGCACAATATATGATCATCAAAGGTAACCCGAAAATCCGAAGGTGTAATCGTCTCATACGCCTCCCGTTCATAGGATAAAAATAATGTCTTATGCAGCGTATCGTAATAAGATAAGAAGTAATCGATTTCCTCTGAAATCTGCGTATTCTCATGGCAGTGCTTTTCTCCGCATATCCAATGCATCGCTTCTTCCTCCGGAAGTGCCACGCGCCTTTTATATACAATCCCGTTGTATTTCTTTTTCAGTTCCACAAACACGGATGTATCTGCACTTGCGCGGCTGTAGCTTCGAACACGGAGCTTTTCTTTATAAATCGGTCGTTCGATGGAATTGCGGACTAATTGGTAGCTGTCCGTATCAAAATAAATATTTCGAATCGTCGTGCGTCCGTATTTGTCCAATACCATATAATCCTTTATCGCCTCTAAAACCTTTTGCTTTTGCTCCGTGCTAAGCATATATTTCAGTTCATATCGTTTAAATATCGTTTGATAAGCCATACGCCTCATCCCTCCTTACATGTGCAAATATACATTTCGAACCATAATTCAACTTTAAAAACACAAAATATTCATATTTTCCGACTTTTAATTTCAGTTAAGGTTGATAAGATATGATAAAATAAGAAAAAAAGAAAGCGGGTGAAGTGATGAAGCTTTTATTAGCCGAGGATGAGCCATCCTTATCGCGTGCCATTATTAAGATATTGGAAAAAAATAATTACACAGCGGATGCCGTCTACAACGGTGAGGATGCACTGTCTTATATCGAATCCGGTGATTACGACGCTGCCATTCTCGACATCATGATGCCGAAAATGGATGGCATTACCGTGTTGAAGAAGGTCCGTGAAAAAAATATGTTGCTGCCGATTCTCATGTTGACCGCAAAAGCTGAAATTAACGACAAAGTTTTAGGGCTTGACAGCGGTGCAAACGACTACCTGACGAAGCCCTTTGATTCTAAGGAGCTGCTTGCACGGATTCGCGCCATGACACGTCAAAAACAGACGGCAGATTCCACTTTGCATTTTGGCAATATCACATTGGACCGCGCAGCCTTTACCCTCTCCTCTCCAAACGGAAGCTTCCGCCTGGCGAACAAGGAATTTCAAATGATGGAAATTTTTATGGCAAATCCGCAATGCCTCGTGTCCTCGGAACGCTTGTTAGAGCGCATATGGGGCTACGATTCTGATGTGGAATTAAACGTTGTCTGGGTTTACATCTCCTATCTTCGAAAGAAATTGACCGCATTACATGCAGATATCCAAATCAAAGCCAACCGAAATGCAGGCTATACATTGGAGGTTTTACCATGATAAAAAAGCTTCGCATTAAATTTATCACCCTGTCTATGCTTGCACTTTTTTTGCTACTCTCTGTCATTGTGGCGGGTATGAATCTTTTAAATTATAAAAGTGTAATTGACGATGCAGATCAGACGCTATCCATCATCGCCAATAACCGTGGAGAGTTTCCGGAAATGGATAAGCTGGATGGGAAAGAGCCTCTCCCTCCGCATGTCTCACCGGAGGCGCCTTATGAATCCCGCTATTTTTCTGTATTATTGGATAAAAACGGAAACCTATTGCAAACGAATATCAGCAAAATCAAATCCGTAGATACGGAAACTGCAATCTCCTATGCAAAACAGGTTCTATCAGATGAGGAAAGCAGCGGATTTTTAAATCAGTTCCGATTTTTGCGAGAATCAGAAGGGGGCAATATCCGAATCATCTTCCTCGACTGTGGACGGAAAATGGATTCTTTTCACATATTCCTGTTTTTAAGTATCTGCATGGCATTTGTCGGTTATGTCCTGTTTTTCTTTGTCATCGTATTTTTCTCTGGAAAAATCATTCGTCCCGTTGCGGAAAGCTACGAAAAGCAAAAGCGTTTTATTACCGATGCAAGCCACGAATTAAAAACACCGCTTACAATCATAAAAGCGGACACCGATATTTTGGAGATGGAATCGGAAGAAAATGAATGGGTGCAGGATATTCAAAAGCAGACAGACCGTCTGGCTGCCCTGACAAATGATCTCGTTTACCTGACGCGCATGGAGGAATCCGGACAGAATTACCCGATGATTGAATTTCCATTCTCTGATGTGATAAGTGAAACAACAGCTTCTTTTCAGGCACCTGCAAAAAATCAAGGGAAAGCCATTTCCTGTGACATCCCGCCCATGCTGTCTATCACGGGAAACGAAAAGGCAATCCGGCAGCTTATGACAATCCTACTTGACAATGCAATAAAATATTCGCCGGAAGGAAGCACAATCTTAATCCATGCTGAAAAGCGCGGAAAATATATTTACCTGTCTGTTCAAAATGAAACGGTCGATACCATCGACAAGCACAATCTGGCATTGCTGTTCGAACGGTTCTATCGCACGGACAGCTCCAGAAACACAAAAACCGGCGGTTACGGAATCGGACTTTCTATCGCAAAAGCAATCGTAAACACACACGGCGGAAAGATACAGGCAGGTTCCGAGGATGGACATTCTCTATGCATATCCGTCTCATTGCCATGCCATTCATAATAGATAAAATATAAAAATTAAAAAAACAGGATTCAATCTTGAATCCCGTTTTTCAGTAGTTCGTAGGGGAATCGAACCCCTGTTTTCGCCGTGAGAGGGCGACGTCTTAGCCGCTTGACCAACGAACCATCTTGAAACCTTTGTTAGTATAACAAAGGGGCATATGTTTGTCAACATAAATTTTCAAAAAAACTCAAGGGTGTGAATTTTTTGTGACAAATCCCTCTCCCCTCTTTACAGACCTTTTTTACCATGCTACAGTATCTATGTAATGAAAAGCATATGTTCGGTGCGTTCCATTACATCTATATACTATTTTCGGAAACTTTCTTAATCATTTATTTTGTTTCCATTTGTAGTTTTATTTACTTGTAAACATTGTTACAAGGGATAATCCCGGAAAGGCACTTATGAACAAGACACAATTTTATACTTCGAAGGAGGAATTGGAGCGCATGCTTCAAAGTAATCCTGCATTTTGGGGTCAATACACATCTCTTCACGGCGAATGGGCGACAAGGTTTATTGATTTTATGACAGGGAAAAAGACTCTGCCGCTTACATACGATCCGTTTTTCAAATGCATTTTTAATCCCGATTTTCATCGGGATCGATTAGAGCAGTTACTAAGCTCCATCCTTGGAGAATCCGTTCAGATTCAAGACATCTTACCATCGGAAAATGTGGTGCTCTCCGCTGACTCGCTTCTTATCATGGATATTCTCGTCCGGCTGTCGGACGGTTCTCTCGCAAATGTTGAAATCCAGAAAGTCCCATATCAATTCCCGGCAGAGCGGATGTCCTGCTACTCGGCAGATCTGTTGCTCCGGCAGTACACCCATTTAAGGCAAAGCGGTAATTTCAAATATTCCGATTTGAAAAAAGTATACACCATTATTCTCTTTGAGAAATCTACAGGTATGTTTCATCATAATTCTTTACTGGGTGCCTATTTCCACCATGGAAAAACTATATTTAACACCGGTCTTCCGCTTGAACTTTTACAGGAATATTTTCTGATTTCCCTTGACGTATTCCGTGAAAATGGATATGCTAAAGATGAAGATGATTTGTCAATCTGGCTATCTCTTCTTGCAACAGAAACAATCGCAGACGCGGAAGCCTTAATCAGCCGCTATCCGTGGCTAGAAGAAATCTATGCGGAAATGGCAGGCTATATGAACAGACCGGAGGAGGTGTTAACCATGTTTTCCGAAGCCTTAAAAATAATGGATAGAAATACCGTACGTTTTATGATGGATGAAATGCGGCAGGAACTGACCGATACAAAAACAGAGCTGTCAGACACAAAAAAACAATTTATCAATTACATTATTACCAATTCTAAAGAGCAGTCTCTTTCCAAAGAAGAAACGATTGCAAAACTCATAAGCAACTGTCATAAAACGCAAGCCGAAGCAGAAGCTTTAGTAAATCAATATTGGTAATACTTTAAAAAAGCGCCGAATGGCGCTTTCTTATTTCTCGACATATAATAGGATTATATTGTTTTTCCATTTTGATGATTATATATATTTCTTAATTCATTAGGATTTCTCCGGTCTATATACCACATCCACAAATGTATTCACACTGTCCTCGCATAACGCCTTGGAGCCAGACTGTTTTACCAGAATATAGCGGTCTGTATGTCCCTTCATCTGATACTGTGGGTTGTCCTCTGTTCCTATATTTTCACATTCTTCCATAAGAACAGAAACAATCTCTCCGGCAAAGCTCTGCTCGTATGCAGCCTTTTGCTTTGCCGTAAGCTCTAATAACAAATTGCTTCGTTTCTCCTTCACTGCATCCGGTATTTGATGCTCCATCTGCGCAGCAACCGTACCGCTTCTCTTAGAATATTTAAATACATGCATCTCATACAGATTCAGTTTTTTCAGATTTTCATAAGTTGTCGCAAATTCTTCCTCTGTCTCACCCGGAAAACCGACGATAATATCTGTCGCAATTGCCGGCCGGTCATAAACTTCCCGGATTTTTTCGCACCGCTCCATATAAGTTTCAATCGTATATTTCCGGTTCATACGCTTTAATGTCTCATTACATGCACTCTGCAAAGAGAGATGAAAATGCGGACATACCTTTGGAATCGCTGTGATTCCGCGCAGAAATTCATCCGTTATCACTCTCGGTTCCAGAGAGCCCATACGGATGCGCTGAATACCGTCTATTTGTGCAACTGCCTGTAAAAGTGCAAGCAATGTTGTTCCTTCCTCATCCTCATAAGAAGAAAGATTGATTCCTGTAATGACAACCTCCTGTACCCCATGCTCGGCAAGTCCCCGCACTTCCCGTACTACATCCTCCCGTCTTCTGCTCCGGATTCTTCCTCGCGTGTAAGGAATGATGCAATATGAACAAAAATTGTTGCAGCCATCCTGCACCTTCACATAGGCGCGGCAGCGCTCGTTCGGTTTTGCCAAGGTCATCTCCTCATACTCGTCCGTATGATTGATATCAATCACTGCATGATTGTTTTCCTGCTTTTCAAAATAAGCGTTTAAAATACCTGCAATATCCCGCTTGCAGTTATTTCCAATCAAAATATCAATTCCGATATCCTCTGCCAGCGTCTGCTCCGCTGCCTGCACATAGCATCCTGCCGCAACGATTACGGCATCTGGATTCTTCTTTTTCGCCCGATGCAGCATCTGTCTCGACTTGCGCTCTGCCATGTTCGTGACGGAACACGTATTTACAATATAAATATCAGCCTTTTCGGCAAATCCCACAATTTTACAACCATTTTCCTTTAAAATGTCAATCATACTGTCTGACTCATATTGATTGACCTTGCATCCCAATGTGCAAAATGCTATTTTTTTATCCAGAATACTCTCATACATTTTACGCAAATTTCTCCCGCTGATTCTTGACTTTTATGCTATAAACTTTTATTATAGTAGCATAGAAGGAAAAAGAGCGAAAGTATTATTTTTTATTACTTGATAATGTAGAAGGAGGTTCTAGATGTTACAGGTTAAAATTTCTCTCAATTCCATTGATAAGGTTAAAAGCTTTGTAAATGATATCAGCGGCTTTAATGCTGAATTTGATTTGGTTTCTGGAAGATATGTAATCGATGCTAAATCCATCATGGGTATCTTCAGTTTGGATATTTCCAAGCCAATTGACTTAAACGTACACACAGAGTCAGAGACAGAAGAAATTATGACTGCTTTAAAACCTTATCTTGCAGAATAAATGATTAAACATAAAATCATATTAAAAAATCGCTTAAATCATAAGATTTAAGCGATTTTTTATATACAAAGCAATTATCTCATTTCATCCTAATTTAATATCTGCTCAAATATGTATGGTTTCCGTTTCTTATATCGTATCCGCATCTCCGAATCCTTGATATCTGCCGCATCCGGATCCGGCAGGGGATGAAAGCTGTAAAACCCTCTGCGCTCCTTCCCGTTTACAGTATATCTTATCTCATAGGAATTATAATCGGCTGTTACAAAGCCGCCTCTCGTCTGTATAACGGCTTTTTCATAGTTTCCCGTAAATACTGCTGTTGTCTCGCACCAGCCTTTTTCGTTTTTCTTCTGATGTAAGTTCACGCAAAATTCAAACAGATTCATATGTTCCTCCATATTCTATAAAAACTGAATCATACCCGGTCCGAGCGTCTCGGTCGGACGTGCCAAAAATCCATGCTCCTCGTAAAAACGCTCACGCCCTTTTGCACACATTAGACAGAACATCATTGTGCTTCCCTCTTCTTGTATAGATACAACATATGATTTTAAGGCTTTTATAATTGAGGAACCGATTCCCTGCTTTTGTGCCTCCGGAACGACGATTAAATCCTGAATATAACAAATTACAGCGCCATCCCCGACTACCCGGCCCATGCCAAGTACATTTCCTGCTGTGTCCATCGCTTTTACATTATAAAGACAATTCCGAAGAGCAAGCTCTGCCTGATTTTCCGTAAGGCTCCTCCACTGTACCTTTTCGCGCAACATCAGATATTCCGAAACTGTAATCTCATTTTCAATCAATGTTATTGCTTCCATTTTTTTACGTCCTAAATTATATATATTGATTTTTTCTATCGACAGCTACATTCTCATCGGGATTCCCTTTTCGGACAGATATTGCTTTAAATCCATGATTTCCAATTCTTTATAATGAAACAAAGATGCGGCAAGTGCAGCGTCCGCCTTTCCCTCTGTCAATGCATCATAAAAATGCTCCTTTGTACCGGCACCGCCGGAAGCGATAACCGGAATCGAAACATTCTCTGCAATCTGTCTTGTAAGCTCCACATCATATCCGGCCTTTGTTCCGTCACAATCCATACTCGTAAGCAAAATCTCGCCGGCACCCATCCGGTCTGCCTGCATTGCCCATTCGACCGCATCAAGTCCGGTATCAATACGTCCGCCATTTTTATAAACATGCCAGCCTTCACCGTCCGTTCTTCTCGCATCAATGGCAACAACGACGCACTGGCTTCCGAATTTATCGGCAGCATCCGATATGAGGCGCGGTGTGTTGATTGCTGCGGAATTGATACTGATTTTGTCAGCTCCTTCGCGCAAAATTGCCCGGAAATCATCGACTGTCCGGATACCACCGCCGACCGTAAACGGAATAAATACAGTTTCCGCAACCCTGCGCACCATATCTATCACAATATTTCTTGCATCCGAGGATGCCGTAATGTCTAAAAATACAAGCTCATCAGCTCCTGCCTTATCATAAGCGGCACCGACTGCAACGGGATCACCCGCATCCTTCAAATTTACAAAATTAATTCCTTTTACAACCCTGCCGTTATTCACATCCAGACAGGGAATAATTCGTTTTGTATGCATATGTCATTCCTCGTTTGCTCTATAAATTGATAAAATTCTGTAAAATCTGCAGTCCGACTTTCGAGCTTTTCTCCGGGTGAAACTGACATGCAAACACATTGTCCTTTTCAACCGATGCATGAATCTCTGTCGAATAATACGTCCTTGCGGCTACCTCGGCTTCCTTCTTAGCTTTCAAATAATAAGAATGAACAAAATATACATAAGCATTTTGCGGAATCCCTTGAAACAATTTTGCACCCGGCGTAATTTCAAGTGAATTCCATCCAATCTGCGGAACCTTTAAATCCGGTGCATCCGGAATCCGGACAATCTCACCATCCAATATACCAAGTCCGGTTACACCCGGGCTTTCCTCACTTGTCTTATACAATAGCTGAAGTCCGAGGCAGATACCAAGAAATGGTTTTCCTGCATCTACTACATCATAAATTACCTTATCAAGCTTGTACTCCCGAAGCTTTCCCATCGCATCTCCAAAGCTTCCGACACCCGGCAGGATCACCTTTTCACAAGCCATAATCAAATCCCGGTCCCGTGTAATCACTGCTTCCTGTCCCAGATGAATCAGCGCCTTTTCCACACTTTTTATATTGCCCGCATCATAATCCAGTATTGCTATCATTTTTTCATCCCTCTGTCTGAACATCCGCTCACTATATGTCCTTTATTCGACAACTGTGTCTGTCGGTGTTTGAAGAACGGTCTGTTCCTCCTGTGTTGCCTGATCGCTGAATGTGAGCAGAGTCTGTGAATACTCCTGTCCCTCCAGTTCAAGCATTGCATACGCCCCATCCTCTGTTATACCGTATGTATTCCAAAGAGCATTGAGAATTTTTTCCCTGCATACATCAATGTCCTCTACAATCTCAAGCTCGACTGCTTCATCATAATACTGATCATATTTCTCCAGTCCGCGAAGCAATGCATCCAATGCTTTATCCGGTCTGTTCAGACTCATATTGTTTTCATATGACTCATACAGCCGTTCGACATACATGACTGTATAAATCCGATCTTTAAGTTCCTGATCCTTTTTCTTCACTTCCACGCCGGATACTTCGTCATATGCCAGGCGGTACCGCTGGCGTTCAAAATAATCCGTTGCCTTTTTTATTACGCCGGAATAGCTGAAACCTTTTGCACCAAATACCACTCCGGCTCCCAAGGCCGCAAACAATACAAATACAATAATCACAACCGGAGTAGAAACCTTTTTACTCTTCTTCTCCTCCTCGAGCTCTGCCGCATAAGCTTCCTCTTTCGCGCGTTTCTTCTCCGCCTTTACCTCTTTCTTTTTGCCGTCTGCCTTTTGCTTTATGGCAAGCTTTTCCTGCTTTGCCTCACGTTTTTCTTCCCGCTTTGCGTCACGCTCAACGTTTTTCTTCTCACGATCCTCTTTCTTCTTTGCCTTTTTCTTCTCAAAAAATGCGGCTTCCTCTATATCATCCTCATCCATTTCACCAAAAATGATTTCAGAAAGCTTCCTCTTTTTGCGTTCGCCTTTGCGTTTTTGACGCTTCGCCTTTTTCTCAGATATATCCTCGATATCATCCAAGTCTCCGCTTTGTATCTGCTCTTCCATTGATGCCTTCAAAAGAGCATCCAGCTTATCTTCACCCGCTGTATACGGACTTTTACCACCATTGTCCGAATCAAATGGTGCATCATCCGACACTCCTTCTGTCATCGCATCAAATGTGACATCATCAAACACCCCCGTCGAAGTCACCGTATCTGCCTGCATCTGATCCGCTGCCTCGCGAAAAACATCTTCCTTAGATTCCTCCGATACATCAGCTGCGTCATCCTCGCCATCTGCAAGCTGCATCTCCTCAGCTCTTGCAATCAGGTCATCCAGACTCATATCCTCCGCCTGCGGCTCTTGCTCCCCAACAGACGATGTTGCACTGGCATCCAGATTCGTAATATCCACATCATCGAAGTCAATATCATCGAAATCAAGCTCACTCATATCCATGCCCTCGAGGTTATCGAGTTCATCCAATGATATGTCATCCATATCCGATGTATCCAAATCCACGCCGGCATCCATGTCAAGATTGTCATTCAATTCTCCGTCCAAGGATGAAATCTCATCCAACAGACTGTCAAGATTATTATTGTCCAATGTTTTCCTCCATGCTTATCAAATTCCATAATTATTGTTATATTATCACATTCCTGCCAAAGAAACAAGAACTCTCAACATGTTTTCAACAAATGACTACATAAAAAAATCCCCAGTCCATACAAATCACCTGTGGAAATGGACTGGGGCTGTGCAAAAATATCCGGCTTTAATACAAGTCATCATAATCCTCATAATCATCGTACGCACCGTTTGCATAATTTTTCGTATAATTGATATTATTCGAGCGCTTTTGCTTCGGCTGCGGGCGACTCGACTCCCGTTTTTTATTATTTTGCTTCTTTTTCATTGATTTTTGTTCTTTTTCCAAGCGCATCTGTACCTTATTTTTATCCGGTATTACAACGCTTGGTTTATTTTCCTTCGGATGAGACGGTTTACTTCTTCTACCTCTGTCTTCCTCATCATCATCTTTTTTCGAAAACTTAGGAGCTCCTCCGTAGTTTCGGTTTGGACGTTCGTTGCGCGGCGGTCTGTCTCCATACGGTTTTTCTCCGCGAGAGGTTCTCTCTCCGTTTGCCTGCCGTTCTCCACGAGGTTGTCGATCGGTTTTCGGAAATCTTGTTCCTCCCCCTGGTTTCTTATCCCGGTCAAAATACCTGCCTTGTCCTTTGTTCATACTGGAACCACCTTCTCTTGTTCCTTCCGTTACCACGTCTTTATCTCCTTTCGTATTTTAACATGCTTATATATTATAATTAGCTTGCATGCATTTTATACTCAATTCTCAGCTTGTCGGCAATCAGAGCTATAAATTCAGAGTTGGTCGGTTTGCCTTTTCCTGCACTGACCGTATACCCAAACATCTCTTCTATGACCTCAAGCTTTCCTCTTCCCCACGCCACCTCAATAGCATGGCGGATTGCCCGCTCTACGCTGCTGGATGTCGTCTTGTATTTCTTGGCAATGCTCGGATATAACAGCTTCGTAATGTAATTGAGCATATTCATATCATTGACTGCCATCATGATGCCTTCGCGTATGTACTGATACCCTTTGATATGTGCCGGTATCCCTATCTCGCGAATAATCTCGGTCACATCATTTTCCAAAGTATGTGCACCATACGGGAATGTGTTGTCTAACACTTCCGTCTGCTCGGACTCCTCTTTTACATCCGGTTCCCCAACCTTCGTAAAATCTGCAATCTGTGCGATTCTCTTTGCCAGAACCTTCGGATTACAAGGCTTCATCATATAGTAATCTGCTCCCAGATTAAACGCCATGTTTATAATACGATTTGAACCGACGGTCGATAAAAAGATAATCTTCAAATCTACCAGTGTATCGTTCTCCCGAAGCTGTTCCAATACCTCAAGCCCATCTACATTCGTAATGAAAACATCCATCAGCAAAACGTCCGGCCGCATCTCCAGCACTTGATCATACACTTCATTGCCATCTTCTGTACAACAAATTATATCAAGATTCTCCCCACTCTGAGCTTCCAACTGCTTTCCAAGCATCTCGTACCCGGAATCTGCAATCATCACTCTGATTTTGTCTATATTCATATTATCCTCCCCTTACACACATCCTCCTATCATTCAGTATTAACCATAGAAAGATATTATAATTTCAAATTTACATTGTCAAGCGCATTTCCACAGTTTTTTTGTTTTTGTGGATAAATCTGTCTATGCACTCTTTACTTTCGATTCGAGTCGAATCTTGTCGGCAATCAAAGCTATAAACTCTGAGTTGGTCGGTTTTATTTTTCCCTGATGTAGAGTATATCCGAATAATTCATGCATCGTATCGGATTTTCCTCTGCTCCATGCCACCTCAATGGCATGTCGTATTGCACGCTCCACTCTCGACGGCGTCGTATTGTACTCCTCTGCAATAGACGGATATAATTGCTTTGTGATGGAATCCAGAATATCCATATCCTGCACTGCCATCAAAATGGAACTCCGCAGATACTGATACCCCTTGATGTGTGCAGGAACTCCAACCTCATGAATAATCTCCGTCACCTTTACCTCCAGCTGTGTCTCCTGTTCTTTTGCCGCATCCTCCGGCTGACATACACTGATACCGGTCTGATTGCATCTGCCAAGGGCAAGTATTTCTTTTTCCAGATCCGGCTCCTTACAGTCTTCATCTATAAATCGGACAAATATATGATTCACATTCTCCCGACATGCATTTTGTGCAAACCAGATCTGGCTGTTGTTTCCCTGAACCAAAAACCGGTATCCACGGTTTCCCCATCCGTTTACTTCCTCCATGACTGCCAGTCCATCTAAATTCGGAAGCAGGAAGTCGAGCAGAATCACATTTGGATTCTGAGTCCGAATTGCCGTTGCCGCTTTACCTCCGTCAGAGATTACATCGCATACATAGATTTCCTTATTCGCTGCGAGCTGTTGTCTTATCTCAGCGCCGCCCTTTGTATCATGTTTTATGATCAGCACCTTTGTCTTCATAAAACTATCCCCCTCTACATCTTGTTCTCCTGCTCATTATAAATTCTATATTTTGTGAGGGCAATACATAATAAAACGCAAGTTGCGACAGCAGATAATGACAGCATTTTCTGCCAATTTTTCACAAATTATTTTTCGACAACAAACTACAACGCATCAATCCGCAAGCATCTCCTCAATAAAGATTCCGTATCCCTTTTCTGCATGATTCACAAATACATGTGTGACAGCACCAATCAATTTCCCATCCTGTATAATCGGGGTTCCGCTCATACCCTGTACAATTCCTCCGGTCAGCGAAAGAAGAGCCTCATCTTTTACGACAAATTCCAAGCATTTTCCGTTCTCATTATCCGCATCCACAGACACAATTTCTATATCATAATAGCAGGATTCGCCGGATACCGAGGACAGCAGTGATGCCTCACCGGTATGCACGTCCTGTTTTGACCCAATTTCCATCCAATTATCTTCCTTAATCTTTTCCTGCTGCCGTTCCGTCAGCACACCGTGTATACCATATGCACTGTTTTCTTCTACGCGTCCGATTACATAATTTGAAGAATAGTTAATAATCCCTTCCAATCTGCCGGGAGTATCTGTCGCCGGTTTTCTTATATTGACTATTTTTGTCTCATAAAGCGCGCCATCGGAAACGCAAAACATAGTTCCGGTGTCATTGTCATTGATACTATGACCAAGCGCCGCAAATGTGTCATGATTTGTATAGGTCAATGTTCCGATGCCCGATATATCATCCTTCACCCACAGTCCTATGACATAATTTCCCTTTTTATCTTTGACAGGCGTCAATTCGACATCTAACATTTCTGTATTTCGACAAATTCGAAATACAACCGGATCACCGTTACCCGCCTGTATCCGTTCAATCATAGATGCTTTGTCGTTAATTTCTTCACCGTTTAATTCCAAGATGTAATCACCGGTCTGTATTAGGTTCTGACAAGGACTTTTCGTTTCTCCGTGTTCATCTTCCACCTCGCTAACCCCAATCACCATAACCCCTTTTGTCTTAACATAGATTCCTACCGGCTCACCCGACGGACAAACCATGCAGGTTTTTTCGCTTTCATTTGCGACAGCAGACATGGAACGGTTCTCCTCGTGAGATGGCTGTTCCTGCTGGGAGGAAATATGATCTCGTTCATACTTAATTTGAAAACCCAATATACTCAGCACTGCTGCCAGAAGCAGTGACAGAAAAATTCTATAGTTTCTCACGTTTCTTCCTCCATTTCTTATATTTTATATTCACAATAAAAAAGAGTACACGATAATTCATGTACTCTTAGTATCTAATATTTTGTTTGCAATAATCAGTATATTTTTGCCTGTTCTGCCAATCCTTTCATTTCGGTTGCTGTATGGATGATTGCATCCGTAATTTCTGCGCCGCCAATCATCTTTGCAAGCTCTCCGATTTCTTCTTCCTCAGAAAGCTTTCTAATATTGGAAATTGTTTTCTGATTTTCCACATTTTTTTCTATCAGATAATGTGCATCTGCCATTGCGGCAATCTGCGGAAGATGTGTGATACAGATAACCTGATGGTTTCTTCCGAGGACAGACATTTTTTCAGCAACCTTCTGTGCAGTCCTTCCGCTGATACCGACATCAATCTCATCAAATACGAGTGTCTGTGTATCATCCTGATCGGCAAGGCATGCTTTTATGGCAAGCATGATACGGGATAATTCTCCTCCGGA
Source organism: uncultured Bacteroides sp. (assembly GCA_964563955.1). GTDB lineage: Bacteria > Bacillota > Clostridia > Lachnospirales > Lachnospiraceae > Coprococcus_C. Next base: position 63,712 of record CAZLZH010000001.1, read on the forward strand.
TGCAACCTCGTAAAGCGGCTTTAAATCCTCGCCCACATTGGTTGATATGTAGAATACCGCCTCGTCCATTCCATTTGCAGAAAATGTATCCAAAGCCTGAAACCGCATTTCAAATTCTACCATGTTAAAATTCAAATCCCGAAGCGAATCCGTAATCGTGCGGCAAAGAGAAGCTGCGCATTTCTTCCGCGCATCCGTCAGCCTCCCGCTGCTCTTTAATAAAGTATTTTTTGCCGTTTCACATTTTTTATCAAGCTCCTGCATCCACGCATCATACGCAGTTAATTTTTCATATTCTTCCTCAAATAAAGCAAGGCTATGCAAAATGTCCGGTATTTTCTGTCCGTATTTTGCTTTCAGCGAATTGATGAGATTCAACCGGTCTTCCATTTCCCGAAACGTCTCTTCATCAAATTCCATATTTTTCATATAATCAGAAAACTCCCGATTAAAGTCATCAAGTAAGCCGTCCACATCCTGCAGAACATCTGCCATGCCTTGTAAATCCAAGTCCAGTTCCGTCAGCCGTCTGATACTCAGAACCGCATGACGAACCTGCTCGCTTGCACTCATATTTCCCAAGCCTGTCATCTGATATATATGACCTGCTTCCTCTAAAATTTCTTTTGCATTCACTGCCTTTTTATATTGATGCTCAAGCTCCTCATCTTCTCCATCCACCAAATGTGCAGAAGTAATCTCATTGATCTCATACTGCAAAAAATCCATGCGTTTATTTTTCTCAGCCTCATCCATGGAATTCTGCTCTTTTTGTGTTGTAAGCTCCTTATAAGCAGAATAATCATGCTTTACCTGTTCCTTTATCCTGCTTATCGTTTCGCCGCCAAAACGGTCTAAAATCTCAAGATGCTTGGATGCCTTTAAAAGCGTCTGCTGCTCGTGCTGTGCATGCAGATTAATCAGCAATGAAGCAATTTCTTTCAGACGATTGACTGTAACGGTCACATCATTAACACGGTTAATCGTCCTTCCGTTTGGCTGCAGCCTTCTGGAAATAACAAGCTCATCGTCCTCCATCTCCACATCCAGCTTTTGCAGTGCTTCTTTAACCGCCTGTCCGCTTACTAAAAATGTAAGCTCGACAAGCCCTTCTTTTTCCTCATCTCTTAACAGTTCCTTTGAATATTTACCGCCAAGACAAAGCCCGAGAGAACCGATGATAATCGATTTTCCGGCTCCGGTCTCACCGGTCATAATATTGAGCTTATCCTCGAAGCTGATATCGATTTCTTCAATAAGCGCAATATTTTTTATATGCATTGTCAACAACATTTTTTTATTTCTCCAATTATCTTCTCTGCCAATGCCTGATCCTTAATAGCGAGAAACAGTGTATCATCTCCGGCTATACATCCAACAATTCCTTCAATCTTTATATTATCCACTGCTGCGCCAACCGCCATTGCCATGCCGGCAACCGTCTTGACAACGATAATATTCTGCGCGGAATCAATGGATATGACAGAAGATGACATGACCTGCTGATATGAGGTATGATTTCCCGCCTCATGTTCTGCACCGGCAACATATTTGTGCATATTTCCATTATAGGAAATCTTTTCCAACCCAAGTTCCCGTATATCTCTCGAAACTGTCGCCTGCGTCGTATGATAGCCAAGTGCCTGCAGACGCTTTGTCAGTTCCTCCTGTGTATCAATTTCATATTCGGATATCAGCGCGAGCAATGCCTGCTGCCTTTGCCGTTTACTCATTCCCTATATGCTCCCTCCTATCTTCTCACGAAGTACGCTGTAGAAATTTACATCGTACATCTTGACAAGACGAATCTCCCGTGCGGAGCAGACTGCTTCCACACTTTCTCCGACAGAAAGCGGTATGTTATGAATTCCATCAAAAGATACGATTGCTTCCGTCTCCTGTGTTCTCCTCTTTCTGACAATCTCAACCCGGATACGGTCTGAACTGTCGAACACAACACTCTTGGATGTGAGTGAATGCGGTGAAATCGGCGTCACAACAACTGCCCTTGATTTCGGACTGACAATCGGGCCTCCGGCAGATAGATTATACCCTGTCGAACCGGTCGGTGTTGCCACAATCACCCCATCTGCTTCATAAGTGTCAAGCAGCTGGTCATTCACATAAATATTAAGTGCTATGATACGTGAAAAACCTGCTCTCGCAATGACGATGTCATTTAAACACGTAAACCTTGTATTCCCGACAGAGCCATCAAGCATCATCCGCTTTTCTATGTCATAATCTCCAGCAAGAAGCCGGTCAAGTGCCTTGTAAACATTGGACTTCTCAATCTCCGTAAGAAAACCGAGCGTTCCTAAGTTTACGCCCATCAGGCAGACATCATAGGAACTGATTCCGTGAGCCGCCCGAAGCATTGTCCCGTCACCTCCGAGCACAATGACAGCCTCGACATCCTGCATATACTCAGGCTTAATCGTAAGACCATCATATTGCTTTTCCATATCACTTACCACGATTGCCTCTGCACCATGCTGTTTCAAATAAGCAACGATATCATTGGAAAGCTTTAAATCAATATCCTTTTCAGTATTTGCTGCAATTAAAAACTTATTCATCACTTTTTTCCTTATCTAACGCCTCATGGGAAGCTGTAACTACCGCTTTTATATCTATCCGTGTATGTTCACCCATTATTTCCTGATCCGTATTATCTTTCGATAAATATAACAAATATTCAATATTTCCCTCCGGTCCCTTTACCGGAGAAAAATCAAGAGCAAGCGGATAAAGTTCAATCGACTGTGCATAATCCAGAACCATCTGTATCACTTCCTCATGCACATTCTTATCCCGAACAACACCCTTTTTTCCGACTTTTTCCCTTCCTGCTTCAAACTGTGGCTTAATCAGACAAACAATCTGTCCATGCTCCGTCAGCAGATTTTTAACCGGAAGCAGCACCTTTGTAAGCGATATAAACGACACATCAATAGAAGAAAAATCAACTGCTTCCTCCAGATGCTCCGGCAATACATATCGAATATTCGTCTTTTCCATGCAGACGACCCGCGCATCATTTCGAAGCTTCCATGCAAGCTGTCCATGTCCGACATCAACGGCATACACCTTGACCGCACCATTTTGCAGCATGCAATCCGTAAACCCACCTGTGGAGGAACCGACATCCATACAGATTTTTCCATCCAATCGAATTGGAAACTTCTGCATCGCTTTCTCCAGCTTCAAGCCTCCGCGGCTGACATAAGGCAGTGTCTTTCCCTTTACCTCAATTACTGCCTGTTCTGAAACAGTCGTTCCCGCCTTGTCCTCTTTATTTCCGTCCACATAAACGATTCCTGACATAATGATTGCTTTTGCTTTTTCTCTCGATGGCGCAAGCCCTCTTTCAACCAGAAGGACATCCAGCCGCTGTTTTTTCTTCTTTTCCATTTCTGTATCCCATTTATTTTATAGTTTGTATAATCTTCGTCAAAAGATGTCCGGCATCGATTTCAAGTTTTGCGCGAAGCTCCGGAATCGCCCCCTGTGGAACAAAGGAATCCGGTATGGAGCCGTCAATATGCGTATAAGCCCCGCGATCCATATGGGAAGCTAGATAAGAAGCAACACGTGTTCCATACCCGCCTGACCGGACATTGTCTTCCATCGTCACAAATACACTATGACTCTTTATAAGCGTTTCCATCATTTCCGTATCAAGCGTCGATACAAAACGGACATTTATAAGCGTCGGATCGATTCCCTGCATCCGAAGCTGCTCAACAAGTATGTCTGCTTCCTCGACCATATTGCCACAGGCTAAAATCGCCACCTTTTTTCCCTGCAAAAGCAGCTCACTTTTTCCGAGAACTAACCATTGCTGCTGTTCCGCATGTCCCTTATATGCGCTCCCACGCGGATAACGAATTGCAATCGGTCCGTCATAATCATATGCAAAATCGAGCATTGCCTCAAGCTCGTATCGATTTTTCGGTGCCATCACAACCATCCCCGGTATATGTGACAAATAGGCAAGGTCATAGATTCCCTGATGCGTCTCGCCATCCTGTCCAACCAGCCCTGCACGGTCGATTGCAAATATGACATGCAGCTTTTGCATACAGACATCATGTAAAATCTGGTCATATGCACGCTGTAAAAATGAGGAGTAAATCGCAACGACCGGAACAAGTCCTGCTGCCGACATCCCCGCCGCAAATGTAACTGCGTGCTGCTCTGCTATGCCGACATCGAAAAAACGCTCAGGAAAAGCGGATTCAAATTTTGCAAGTCCGGTTCCCTGTGCCATAGCTGCCGTAATCGCCACAAGATCATAATGTTTTTCTCCCATCGACACAATCTTCTTCGCAAATATATCCGTATAACAGCTTGTCGTCTTTGTCGCAAGCACCTTGCCTGTCTCCTTATTAAACGGAGCAATTCCATGAAAATAATCCGGATGCCGTTCCGCAAAGCCATAGCCCCTTCCCTTCTGAGTCTTCACGTGAATAATAATCGGTTTTGCAAGCATAAATGCATTTCGAAACGTATGAATCATCTGGTTGATATCATGTCCGTCAATCGGACCAACATACGTGATTCCGAGCTCCTCGAAAAACATACCCGGAACAAAAAACTGTTTGATATTATCCTTAGAACGTTTTAATATCTTTGCAAGCTTTACTCCGGCTTTGGAAGTAGACAAGCTGTTTTCCACGCCGGTCTTCAATTCATTGTAAGCGCTTCCAAGACGAATATCATTTAGATACCGGGATAGACCACCCACATTTTTTCCGATTGACATGTTATTGTCATTTATGATAACTACGCAGCCGGTTTTTAACTGAGCAAGACAATTTAATGCCTCATATGCCATACCACCGGTCAAAGATCCATCTCCTATCACCACAGCAACCTTTTCATTACTTCCCTTCATATCCCGTGCAACCGCATATCCCATTGCTGCGGATATTCCGGTTGAGCTGTGTCCTGTATCAAACACATCACAAGGGCTCTCTTTTCGCTTTGGAAAACCGCTCATACCCCCATATTGCCTGAGTGTGTCAAACTCCCGCTTGCGTCCGGTCAATATTTTATGGGTGTACGCCTGATGCCCAACGTCAAAAATAAGCTTATCGTTCGGAAAATCCATGACCGCATGCAGTGCAATCGTAAGCTCCACTGTACCGAGATTGGAGGCCAGATGTCCGCCGTGACAACTCACCTTATCCACAAGAAATGAACGGATTTCCTCTGCAAGTACTGGGTAATCTTCCTTCTCTATTTGCTTTATATCATTTTCTTTTGTTATCTTGTCTAATATACTCATAGCTTTACCTGTCAGCTTCCAAATGTCGCATAAAAACTAATGATTTCTCTCAATCAGACTTTTGACAAGCACAATCATATCCGCCTGTGCCGACTGATTTCTCACCTTCATGCTCTCCAAAATACGGACTGCCCTATCTGACATTTCCTGTACATAGGCTTTTGCCGCCTCCAAACCATGCAAGGTTACATATGTCGTTTTTTGATTTTTATCATCTGAATGAAGTGGTTTTCCAATTAACGTCTCATCCCCGACAATATCCAATATATCATCCTGAACCTGAAATGCAAAACCAACGGCATATGCCGCTTTACTTAACTTCTCCACCTCATTTTTATCCGCATGTGCCAGATATGCACCACACATACAGGCTGCGGCAATCAAAGCGCCTGTCTTATTTTCATAAATATAAGACAGCTCTTCCTCCGACATTGACACGCCTGCCTTTTCCACATCCAGCACCTGTCCTCCAACCATACCATAGATACCGGCCTTTGCAGCAAGTACGGAAAAAGCAGCCTCAACACCTGTATCTCCCGGCTTTGCCGAAAAAATTTTGGAGGCTGTCTCAAATGCATAATTTAACAGGGCATCCCCTGCAAGAATCGCCATATCCTCGCCAAACTTTACATGAACGGTCGGCAGTCCTCTCCGTAGTGCATCGTTATCCATAGCAGGAAGATCATCATGCACAAGTGAATATGTGTGTATCATCTCCATCGCCGCCATAAACGGACGCACAACCGCTTCCTCCTGCGTCTTGGCGAACATATCATAGCAAAGCCGAAGCATCATCGGACGCAGACGTTTTCCGCCTGCTTTTATGGCATAATTCATCGCCGAGAGTACGGTCTTTTGATATCCGGTTTCTTCCGGAAGATATGCATAAATCATATCCTCCATATCCTTCACGCTATACTTCATTTAAGATTATAATCTCCTTTTCCACGCCCGCAAGTTCTTCCTTACATGCAGCAGCCAGCTTCACGCCCTCTGCATATAATGCCATCGAATCCTTCAGATTTGTGTTTGGGTCCTCCAGTTTCTTGTTGATTTCCTCCAGACGTACAAACGCATCTTCTATTATGAGTTCTTCCTTTTTTTCTTCCACGGTTCTACTCCTTATCTGTCTCCTGCAGCAATACATCCTCCACGCTTGTCTTCAAAACGCCGTCATGCAATGTAATGTTTACCGCATCTCCTTTTTTGACCTGCTTTGCATGTAAGACTGCCTGTCCGTCTGACTCCAGATAGCCGAAGCCTCCCACAAGCTTTGCGGTCGGTGCATTTCCATGCAGCCTTGTCAAAAGTAGATGCGCTTTATTTTCATATTCCTTGTAGCGCATATCCATATTTTTTTTCAGGTGCTCGCGCAATATCTTTAAATTTTCCTTCTGACGCTCAAGTTTTGCAGCCGGGCTCAGATCATTCAGGCGCTGCGATAAAAGCGTAAGCTTTGCTTTTTTATTTTCCAGCTGGTTTCTCATCTGCAAATGCAATTCCTTCTCACAGGCTTCATACCGTGACCGGCACAGCTTTGTTTTATTTGCAATGTGCGAATCCATCGATTTTCTTTGCACATTCAGCGTGCGTAAAATATCTTCAATCACAGGGATTGCAGCTGTTGCAGACGCCGTCGGCGTTTCTACCCGAAGGTCTGCTGCATCATCTGCAAGCGATGTATCTCCCTCATGTCCTGTGCCGGATATAATCGGTGTCCTTGCCTCATAGATAGCGCGCACAACCGCTTCATCATCAAATACTTCGAGATCTTCACGCGAACCACCGCCTCTGCCTATGATAATCGTATCGACACCCATGTCATCCAGCCTGCGGATTCCACGCACAATCAACTCACGCGCATTCTCCCCCTGTGCCCTGGCATCACAGACAATCATCTGCACATACGGATTCCGCTTATGTGACACACTCATGATATCTTTGTAAGCATTCGTTCCCACGGATATGACAACACCAACCCTTCGCGGGAAACGGGGAATCGGTTTTTTTATGGCTGTATCAAAAATTCCTTCCTGACCGAGACGACGCTTTAATTCCGCGTAAGCTTCTCCATGCCAGCCCTTTTCTTCCTTCCTCTTTAACGAAACTGCATTGATACTATACTCAGACTTTGCATCATATGTCCTGCACTGTCCTGTTACAAGCAGCACATCTCCCTGCTTAATCTGGAACTTCAGCTTAACTGCCGTGCTGTTCCATACATTGACGCGGAGAATTCCCTTGTAATTATCCGCATAATCTGCCTGTTCCGGACTCGTACAATCCTTTAAGACCAGATAATAATGTCCGGTCGGTCCCTTGCTCACGCTGGAAACCTCTCCCTCTACGCAGATATTTTTAAGCAGATAATCCTGTTGCAGGATATTACTGACATAAGTATTTACATCCCGAACTGAAAATATTTTCTTTCCATTTTCCGCAACTCTCATGCCGGTTCCTCAACCTTTGCCAATACTCCGTTAATAAATCCGCTGGCATCCGGATTGCAATATTTCTTTGCAAGCTCGACAGCCTCATTGATAGCAACCTTAAACGGGATATCCTCATCGTACAGCATCTCATATACAGCGAGCCTGAGGATTGCAAGCTCCGGCTTTCCGATTCTTCCAATCTGCCACCCCTCGGCTGCCTGTCCGATGATATCGTCTAGCTCCGGAAGCATCAATAATATGCGCTTGGATTTTTCTTCTATATATGGCAAATCACCATCTTTTATCTTTCCGGTTTTTACAAGCACTGCATCTTCCGGGTCCTCCTCCGGATGAACAATCTTATCAATCGAAAACCGTATCTGTTCCTCCATATCTTCCTGATTGTTGAATTCCACCTTGAAAACAATCAAAAAGATCGCTTCTCGTATTCCTCGTCTTGTCATAATAAACCGCCTTACTCCTTATTTACCTTAATTCCGGAAACAACGACATTTACAACCGAGACATGAAGACCTGTCATATTTTCAATTGCCTGCTTTACCTTTTCCTGCACTTCCTCAGACACCTTTTTAATACTGGTTCCGTATTCGATTTCCAGCGACAGATCAACCGATACTTTCCCATCTGAAATCTCAACCTTTACACCATTTGCAAGATTTTTCTTGCCAAGCTTTGCAACAAGCTCCTTGGAGATATTACCGGTAAGCTTAGACACGCCTTCCACCTCAATCGCTGCGATTCCGGCGATAGATGCCACAACACCATCCGCAATACTGATCTTGCCTATTTTTTCCTCTTCCTTTATCCTTTCACTCATAATTAGCCTCCTTTATTTCACCCTTCACAGTTTACTGACACTTCGCATATGTAAAATATTATACCCAATTTATGTATATTATGCAACAAAAAAGCCCTGCAAACCTTGCAGAGCTTCTTCTTTTTAAATTACTGTGCCAGAGTGATCACGACCTCCTCGATACTGCATCCTGTCTTTCTCACAACAACATCCTCAAGCTGTGCGCGCTCCGTATCGGAAAGCTCCGTCTTATTTACGACTACATCTACGCTTCCGTCACTGATTGAAACGATTGCATCCCCAAATCCCTTCGCTGCGAGAATCGATTCCGCCTCCTGCTCTTTCTCCGCATTTTCCGTAAGCTTTATATATGCCTCGGTTGCGGACTGCACAGCAGCTTCATCCATACCATCCCCATTTATAACCTCAAGCAAGGTTTCCTTATTCATGCTGCGGTTTTGCTCCCGGTTCAGCTTGACGTCGGCAAAGTTATTTCCACTTACATTGGCAGAGGCAAGCACAGCCTCTCCAATATGCTCCTCCGCTGAATTAAGTTCAATATATTCGTCATTTTCCATCTCCGCAGCTTCCAGTTCTCCGGCTGCCACCAGAGAATCCGACGGCGTTCCCATCATCTGATCATCTCCTGCAAATGCAGATTCCGTCTGTCCCTTCTCTCCGGAAGCAAGATCGATGTTGTTGCCGGAAAAATTTATGTAGCCTGCCACACCCAGCAGTACCGTAAGTGCCCCTATGACAATCTGATTTCGTTTCATGGTTTTCTTCTTCATAAAAACCTCCCTATTTTTTTACCAATACCGCCACCTTGTGAGCCGGCAAATCAAACAATGCACACACGGACAAGGTAATATCTGAAATCGTAGTCTCTGAAACTGCCGATTCACGAATAGTTATCAGAACTCCGGTAATTTCTTCCTTTTGATTGCTATTATAATAACCCTCCGATTTCGGCTCAGAATAAATCAACACATCGACCATTCCTTCACCGTACGCATCTGAGAGCAGTTCGCGAAGCCTTTCCTCATAAGAAACCGTCTCCTCGACAGTATCAGAAGTCGAATCTGTATCCTGCGTACCTGTACTCTTTGCAGGCAACACAAGAATCAGCAAAAGCAAACCGACTAATACCATCAAAATTACCTTGTTCAATTTTTCATTTTTTTTGAATTTCCACTCCATATTCTCACCGTCTTACTACATATATACGAGAAAGCTCCACATTATAGACATCCGAAATGTAATTTTTTATTGTTTTTTCCAATTCGGAATCTACATATTTTTCATCCCCCGGCAAATAGGCTGTACACGAGAGAATCGCGCCGGAGGAATCCGTTATGAGCGACACATCAATCACGCCGTACCCGGAAAGCTCCTGTATGATACTCTCCCGCAGGCTGATATCATAATAATCATACATGTTTCCTCCCACCATCGTTCCATCCTCAAGCTCCGTCCATTCCGGCTCCATCTGCGCTAACAGCTCCTGCAGGTCTCCGCTTCCGAAATGGAACAAATAAGAAATCGGGCTTGCCAAAAGTATAAGAACAACAAGTCCCGTAAAATACCGGATATATTTTCGATACTGTTCCGAGGGAGCCATATGCAGAACAATCCCGGACAACAGTAAATAAAAAATAACACTTTTCATCCAATCATATAACATGCTATACACCTCCCGTGTTAGTTGCAGCCGCCATAAGTGCAAGCGTAACAGTAAACAGTACAAGGGAGCTTGCAAGCGCCTGCATCAAAAGAGAAATTCCCTGTGCCATAGCCGATGTTCCATCCACATAGCGCTTATCGCCCATCGGCTGAATCAAAGCGGATGTAATACGAATCGTAAACATAATCAAAAAAAGCTTGACAAGAGGGATGAAGCATACAACTGACAAAATTAGAATTCCGGCAATTCCAATCGCATTTTTGATGACCATCCCCGCCGCAAGATATGTCCCCGCAAGAACAGATGCCACCCCTCCCGGCATCGCAGTCAATACACGTTTCACAGCCGTCTTTCCAATCATATCCATCTGCGGTTCCAATAATCCTTTTATGATATTTAATCCAACGACTACTACAATAATCGTCCGAAGCAGCCACTTGACGATATTCTGCACAAGATCACACAGTTTAGAAAAGCTGTCATCCTTTTGCAGATTATTTACTAGTGATAAAATGACATAAAATTCAATGAGCGGAAGCACAAACCGTATAATGACCACCTGAATCAGCCACATGCCAACCAGAATCAAGCTGTAGGTTCCTCCGGCCGCGCCGGTATGTCCGACAAACTGAAGCACCAGAATAAACGCCGGTATGAGCAGACGTACCGCCACAAGCACCTTGTCCAATGCAGAAGTTGTAATTGCAAGTGCCATGGAAAATGACGTCAGCAGCATGGATGTCATAATCATATAGGTTATATAGAATCCATTTTCGCTGATAAAGCCTCCCGCAAAGGAATTAGAAAGATTGACAAATATACTTCCGACAAGCACAATCCCAACAAGCTCCAGCATGAGATTCTTATTGTAGCCAAGCTCCCCGACAAGTGCATTCCAAATGCTTGATATCATGGCGCGAAACACAGATTTACTGTCTCCGCTTAACTGCAATTTTAAAATCTCACCAAGCGGCATCGATGTCTCAATTCCCTGTTCTTCCAGTGCCCGCTCTAATGCTGGTAAATCAAATTCCTCATAGATACTCTCATAAATTGCATCCAAATCCTGACCGGTTACCGAAGCATCTTCTGTTTCCTGTTCTGCATCTTCCGTCACGGCAGCTTCTGCATCCGGCTCTGTCCGTTCAGTCGTAAGGCTGTCCCATCCGCCGCTCTCCTGCGCATATGCAGTGATTACAGAGCCGGTCGATAAAAGAAAAAAAGCCAGTATGAAAACCAGCCATCTTATTTCAAAATGATATTGTCGCTGCATATTGGCACTCCTTACATCATATCGTCAGTCGCAGACTGATGATGCAGTATTTGCGCTGCATCTGCGCAAAATATAATATGCACTTGTGCATATTACATCATGGAAATCACGGTTCTTACAACCTGCATCAAAACAGGAAGTGAAACAACGAGCATCGTGAGCTTCCCAAGCAGTTCAATCTGGGAGGACACCGCGCTATAGCCTGCATCCCGGCTGATGCTGGCAGCAAACTCACAGACGTATGCGATACCGATCAATTTTAACAATATCGTCAAATATGTACTTTCAATTTGTATCTTGTCAGTCAATGTCTGAACACATTTCAATATAATTTGTATTCTGGACACACAGATCCCCAGTAACAATAAGCAGATTGCAATACTGATAAATCCGCTGATCTCCGGATTTTTTGACTTGAGCGCAAGCGCAAGCATAACTGCCACGACACCAAGTGCCAATGTCACACCTAAATTCATATGCCCCTCCTGACAATCAAAACAGCCTGTCTATCAGAAATTAAACAATGCATTGATATCCTGAAAAAGCTGACTCACATACGGAATAATCCATGTCAGCACAATAATCAGACCTGCCAGACTCACAAGATACGCCTGATCATCCCTGCCGGAATGCTTTAGCACCTGATTGATGAGTGCGACCACGATACCAACCGCCGCTATTTTAAAAATCAACTGAATCGTCATATCCGCACCTCATATTCATCGAAACAACCTATACAAACATAATTACAAGCAGGATTCCAACCACAATTCCAAGTATCATTGCAACACGAATCCGTTCCTTCACTTCACTCTCAAGCCTTTGTATATGCCGGTTCAAATCCCCCTGTAAAAGCATTAAGCCCTGTTCCTGTGCCTGTACATCCAGATAACCGATTGTTTGTCCCAGGTTGTACACATATTCCATATCCTCCCATTTTAAAGCGGAATGAAGATAAAGCCATCCGGCGGCATCCTTCCATATAGAATCAAAATCAAGCGTCACTGCATATTTTGTCTCGTCAATCGGCATATTCTTCATCTCTTCATATATCGCATCCTCAATCGGCATGTTCTGTGTCCCGCCTTTTAAGCCGTCTGCCAGGTCTCGCAGCCATATAGAAAATGGCTCTTTGCATTTTGTTGATATGTTGAAAAAAGCCTGTGTCAAAATTTCTCTGCGATATCGGACCTCTCCGGACATATATCCAATTAGATGCTCCAGCTCCCGAAGCTGCCGTACACGCGTCAAAAAGCCCTTTGCCACCTGAAACCCAAATACCGTACAACCTGACACAACAAGTACGATTCCCGCTAATTTGCAACCGAAAGCGAACCAATGTATAGTTCATTACCCCTCTCGTCAAATATAGATTCTACCGTTCCAAGCCCTTCTTTTCTGCTGAGCACAATATAGCGTTCAAATACCTTTTCCTCGACAAGCTTCCGAAGCACCGGCCGCGTCCTGATATCATCAATCGAATCTCCATGAATCGTCGCAAGAATTCCACAGCCGCAATTTATGACATAGGAAATCGCCTCGATATCCTCACGGCTGCCAATCTCATCGACTGCAATCGCCTTCGGATTCATTGACCTGAGCAGCATCAGCATTCCCTCCGCCTTTGGACATCCATCCAAAATATCTGTCCGAAGTCCCACATCATTTTGTGGGACACCGAGATAACATGCGGCAATCTCGGAACGCTCATCCACAACCCCGACATTCATCCCCCTGCAATAACTGTTTCCGTCAGATATAAGACGCACCAAATCCCGAAGCATCGTTGTTTTTCCACACCCCGGCGGTGAAATAATCAGCGTATGAAGCAGACGTCCGTTTCGAATCACATACGGAAGCACTCCGCATGCACACCCCTTTATCTGATGTGATACACGAATATTGATAAATGATATATGTTTCACACTTTTTACTCTCCCATGTTCCAATACAACCTGACCGGCAACACCGACACGATGTCCGCCGTACACTGTCACAAATCCCTGTCTCACCTCGTCCTCATAAGCATACAAAGAATAACTCGTGACGGAATCTATAATCATACGAATATCATCTGCCGTCACGCGATACGCCTTTTTCCTATCGCATGTAAGTCCCCCACCATCCTGCACAAAATATTCTCCATAAGGAAATACAAGAATCAACGGTTCGCAAATTCGAAACCGCAATTCAATCAGAGAGTTATAATCTATTTCAACCTGACTCAGTATGTACCGAACGCACGGGGGAAGAAGCTTTATAATTTCATTTTTCACAGCATTCACCCCTAAAATATATATATGCATACCAGCCGGGAATATGCCAATCTTCCTCTGGGAGCATAAAAAAAATCCAGCAGGAAAATCCTGCTGGATAGAAAAAACTATTTATTTTGCTCTTGAAAGATACTTTCCTGTACGCGTATCAATCTTGATGATTTCTCCCTGATTGATAAAGAGTGGTACGTTCAAAGTTGCGCCTGTCTCTACCGTACATGGCTTTGTAGCATTTGTAGCTGTATTGCCCGCTACACCCGGCTCACATTCTGTAATCTCGAGATCCACGAAATCAGGTCCTTCTACTGCAAATACGCTTCCGTCATAAATGGAAATCTTGCACTCCATACCCTCTTTTACAAACTTCAACGCATCGCCGACAATCTCCTGGTCTACCGGAATCATCTCATATGTCTCGTTGTCCATGAAATAATACAGGTTGCCATCTCTGTAAGAATAACCCATATCCTTACGCTCGATAAATGCCTCATCAAACTTAGCTGTCGGATTAAAGCTTGTCTCTGTGATAGCTCCTGTGATAATATTCTTAAACTTTGTACGAACAAACGCAGCACCCTTACCAGGCTTTACATGCTGAAACTCGATAACCTGACATGGCTTACCTTCATATACAAAAGTCTTACCATTTCTAAAATCACTTGCCTCCATAATTATCCTCCTAACATATTATATACATATCTGTACCCTTGCCATTTTAATATAATCAGTGCTATTTTTCAATAACTTTTCCGTAATTTTGCCTGAAATTGTATAAAAGTAAGCAAAAAATCTGTATTTTATCCCGATTTCACCGTTTCTTCACACTTTTGCGTTTGCCAAATGTTAGAATTTATAGTATGCTTATATATATTGATACTCATGAATCGTAATCTAGCACTATTCACATAAGATAGGATTCTATATCGAATAATCAGAAGGAAGTGAATACATGAATCAAAAAGAATTTTCAGAGGTTACACCAGAGTTTACACGGCTGGCAAAGCTATGCGAAGATCACGATGTAATCGATCCTGAGCTTTACACAAAATATGAAGTAAAACGCGGATTGCGCGACTTAGACGGAAAAGGTGTTTTAACCGGTCTGACGGAGATTTCACGCATTGTTTCTTCAAAGGAAGAAAACGGAAAGACAATATCGGTTGATGGAGAGCTTTATTACCGCGGTGTCAACATTTATGATCTTGTGAAGGGCTTTACATCCGAAGAAAGATTTGGATATGAGGAAACGGTCTATCTGCTTTTATTCGGAGAACTGCCAAACCGCAAGGAATTAGATGATTTCAATAATCTACTCGATTCCTACCGGACACTGCCGCATCATTTCACGCGTGACATCATATTAAAAACGCCGACACAGGATATTATGAACGCTCTCGCAAAAAATATACTGGCATTAAGCTCATATGATACAAACACTATGGATATCAGCATTCCGAACGTGCTTCGTCAAAGCATTGAACTGATTGCCAACTTCCCGTCACTTGTCGTATATTCTTATCTGGCATACCGCCATTACGATCTCGGCAAGGGCCTATATATCCATCAGCCAAAACCGGGATTATCGACTGCCGAAAATATTCTCCGGCTGCTTCGCCCGGACAAATCCTACACGGATATCGAGGCTAAGGTTTTGGATTTGGCACTTGTGCTGCATGCAGAGCACGGAGGCGGTAACAATTCCACGTTTACCACACACGTTGTCACATCCTCCGGCACAGACACCTACTCCTCGGTTGCCGCGTCACTTTGCTCCCTGAAGGGGCCAAAACACGGTGGTGCAAACGTAAAGGTAAAACGCATGTTTGAAGATTTAAAGCAACATGTCACAGACTGGGATGACCGCGACAGCATCCGCAAGTACTTGTGTGATATACTTGACAAAAAAGCATTTGACCGCTCCGGACTCATCTATGGCATGGGGCATGCCGTATATTCGATCTCAGACCCGAGAGCGAATATCTTTCAGGCATTTATCAGCAAGCTGTCCGAGGCAAAGAACTGCCAGAAGGAATACAAGCTCTATATGGATGTAGCGGAAACCGCAAAAGAGGTGATTGCAGAAAAACGCAAGATTTATAAAGGTGTCAGTCCGAATATTGATTTCTACAGCGGATTTGTATATTCCATGCTTGGACTTCCGGAGGAGCTTTTCACACCAATGTTTGCCGTTGCAAGAATCGCAGGCTGGAGCGCACATCGTATCGAGGAATTAATCAATGTAAATAAGATTATCCGTCCTGCATACAAATCAATCGCAGAAAACCGCGAGTACATACCGATTGCAGAGCGGTAGATATAATTTATATAAAAGAATTGCAAAATTCACTTTACAGAAAAAGAATTACACAAGCCCCATATTTAGTATTCGCAGATTTCGATTTACGGGGAAGAAATCCGCGAATACTAAATATGGGGCTAATTGTTTTTGTAAACTCTGTAAATTATATGCCTTATTCTGATTTTCCGATTGACAAAAATCCGCTGTCATTCGACTGCAACAGGAAGGAAAGTCCGATTTTCTTTTTAGCTCCTTCGGTTGCCACATAAATCTCACCGGTCTCCACAAGTGATTTTGCAATTTCAAGCACCTTGTCCTTGAACATCATCATCTCACGGCGGTCTCTCGAACTCAACTTGAACAGATACTGATTCTTCGAGCTGATTAACAAAATACTGTAGCTGTGAACATTATTCTTTGTCTCACGCATACCGGAACCAATCATACGGGAATTTGCAATGATGATTTCCGCATTTTCATCCGGCAGATACTCTGAGAGAATCAACTTGTAAATCTTCAGGTAATCCTCCTCCTGATCCGCACTGACAGGCATCTCAGCAACCGCAAATTCCACAACAGAATCCGCAAGCTTAATCGTACCGCCCTCATCATTGATAACCGCTGTACTCTCCTTCGGAACACACAGACGGAAAAACTTATTCTCAATAATCTTCTGGGAGCTTGTCGGTTCCTTGATTACTAACTCATGGAACTTCTTCTCCAGCATATTCATGGCGATAATTGCGCTGTCATCTCCGGTCTCTGCAATCTCACACAATTCCTCATAAAGTGCTACAATATCCGGTGTCACATATGCAACCATATTGACAAGCTTCTCAACAGCCGGCACATACGCCATCTTTGCACTCTGCATATAGAGCTGAATCTGCTCGCTCATATCCTTGCTCTTGTCTGCCTTGTATTCAATCACCTTAAAGAGATTTTCCTTGTCAAAATCCGTATAGCCATTATCATAAGCTTTCTCAAAGTATTTGATACTCTTTATCTCACCATGATAATTTTCATCAGCCTCCTGTTGCTGGTATATCTTGCCAAGCTCGTAAGCGGCCTGATAGCTTCCGAGGCCAAGTGCCTCTAAAAATGCTTTTTCTATCTCGTAAGAATTCGCAATGAAAAATACCTGACTCTGCTTATACAATGCAACCTTCAATGCAGCCTGTCCGCTTCCTGCCTGAACAGAACGCTCCCATGTCTCTACAGAACGCTGCAAATCCTCATTTCCAAGCTCCTGAATATCCTTGATATAAGCCTCAGCCTCCAAAATACCGTTTGACTGTGCTTCCTTGAAATATTCCAGCGCCTTAATACCGTCACGCTTTGTACGAAGCACGCCATAGTAATAAAAACGTCCGAGATAAAATGCAACTCTCCGATGTCCGAGACGATGTGCCGTCTCATACCAGTTGAGTGCCTTCATATAATCCTTCATCTTCTGATCGTAAATATTTCCAAGCAGGAACGCAAGATCCGGATCCTTTGTCGCATCAAACAACTGCTTTGCATAACTGATAGTCTTCTCCAAATCCTTATATGGTGAATCATCATCATAATAAAGCTCAATCAACAGATAACTTGCCTTGATGCTTCCAAGCTTCAATGCCTGCTTTGCTGCTGCCATGGCACCTTCATAATCCTCAAGATAATAACAGTAAAGTGCCTCGCTGTAATACTGATTATCCTTTCGGTTCAAGCTCTGGTCACTGACTAAAGTAGGGTCTACAAAAGCGAAAGAATTGGCAGTCTCAAAAATGATCTCCTCATACTGCTCAATAATCTCCATCGTTGCACACACAAACCGCATACAAGCAAGCCGCTTGCCCTGATAAAATGCAAATGTAACGATGCCCTTCTCCATCTCCTTATGATAGAATGTCGTACAAATACCATCCGCATACTCTGTAATGTAGGCTTTTAACTGCAGTTCTTCATCAAATGCATCGTTGCAGTAACGAAGATAATTTTCCAATGTTTTCTTTGAGTCACGCGGAATACTGTCATAGCTTACATACATTGCAAAATCCTTATATGTAAGACTCGGTGCATAATACTCCTCGTCGGTATCTCCGTTGATTGTCTTAACCCAGTCCTTCGGCAGCTTATGAATATATCCATCTACCTGATTATGTACATATGTATACTGATACTGCAGTCGCGCCGGATCAATCGCCTTATATTTCGGTTCCTTTCCTTTTGCACGTCTCGCCTCTGCAATATCCGTATACAGCTTGTCCTTTTCCTCAAATTCGATACTGTCTGTATGCTGGCTTGCATACTCTACACGGTCATATGCGGACTTCGCCTTGGAATCTCCCATATCCGCAAGCTTTTTGTACCATTTCATTGCCTTTTCGTAGTCTACAGGCACAACAAAATCACTCCGGTTGCCATATTGGTCAACCCGATTTAATCCGTTTTCATAAATACTTCCGAGATTCATATAGGCCGCCTTGATACCGCACTCGGTCGCCTTTTCAAAAAATGTGATTGCCTTGGAAAAATTCTGAATATCAAGCAGCATCTTTGCAAGCTTATATATCATCTCACCATCCTTGCTGAGATTCGTATACTTCTCGTAATACTGCGTTGCTTTGTTCAAATCAACATCTACAATACAATTACTGTATTTACCCGTCTCGTATAACTCCCCTAATATCTTCAGTGCATCCTGTCCGAACTGCTTGTAGTTCGGATCCATGATGGCAATATCCACAATCTTTTCGAAAATTTCAACGGCATCCTCTGCATTACCGTTTTCCATAAGATTGATTGCTTTATCATATTGAAGTTCCACATTGCTTTTGCTGGATTTTTTCTTGCCACCTAATCCGGACAAAAATGGAATTTTGCTAAAGAAACTGCTAAGCTTTCCCATCTGATATCCTCCTCAATCATTCGCTTCGCTCATGATGTTTTCTCCTCATCTTGTAGCGCCCCTGCATAGATATATTTATAATAGCATAGTTGAAAACCTTATGCAAGAATGTCTACTTTGCAGATTCAATATATTTTGTAATTTCCTCAACCGCATTCGCCTCATCTGTTCCATCTGCTTCTATGGTAAGGCTGTCCCCATTTCCAAATCCGAGGCTCATCATCCCCATAATGCTCTTTGCATTAATCTTCTTATTATCGGATTTGATTGAAATATGGCTCTCATATTTACTCGCAATCTGCACAAGTACTGCGACAGGCCTTGCCTCTGCGTCTGCCGGCAAATTTACTACGACTGTCCTGTTAATCATTTTGATTCCTCCTTAGCTCATTCGCTATTTCACTTATTTTTTTTAATCTATGATTGACACCGGATTTTCCAATCGGCGGATTTAGTTTTTTCCCAAGCTCCACCAGACTCGTATCCGGTTCCTCCATCCTCAAAGCAGCAACTTCCTGCAGATGCTCCGGCAGATAATGAATTCCTTTTACCTGCTCAATGTACGAGATATCTTCCATCTGCTTTACCGCAGCACTCACAACCTTATTCAGATTGGCAGTCTCACAGTTTACCCTTCGGTTTACAGAATTGCGCATATCCTTTAATATACGCACATTTTCCATATCCATCAAGGACACATGTGCTCCCATGACATTTAACAAATCAACAATCATTGACCCGTCTTTTATATAGACAACATAATATTTTTTACGTCTTATTATCTTGGAATCAATTTCAAAATCCTGTATCAATTTTGACAGGAGCTGCGCCTGTTCCTCCCGGTCGCACACGATTTCGAAGTGATAGCTTTTCTTTGGATCTGTGAGGGAGCCTGTCGCAAGAAACGCGCCTCTTATAAATGCTTTTTTACAACAGCTTCGTTCCACAAGCATCGGATCCACCGACAGATAACTGCCATGGTCTATCAGCTTTAACGCTTCCCTTCCCTCCGGCGTATTCACATCCAATGACACAAGTTTTTTCAGTCTCTCTATCTTCTCATGAAGCACTGCATTATCACCATTTGCCTGCCAAATACCATCCTTATAGGTACCGGACGTCAAAATCATCGCAGAAAGCTCTGCAATCCGGCAGTGCCTGCTCGTACTGATATGGGAAAGCAGCTCTGTTTTCACTTTTAAAGAAAACGACATCGCTACTCTCCTTTCACAATCCGGTCTTTTCCGATATCTCTATGGAACAGCCGAACTGTATAAGGAAGTGCACCAAGACTCTCATACAAAGCGTTTGCAACTGTCACGGAACGGTGTTTTCCACCCGTACAGCCGACCGAGATGACGAGCTGATTTTTTCCTTCCTTCAAATAATTCGGAATCAAAAAACCCAATAAATCGGTTAACTTCTCCATAAACTTCGGATATTCCTCACAGTTTTTTACCATATCCGCCACCGGCTGATCATTGCCCGTCAGGGGACGCAGCTTTAAATCATAATACGGATTCGGGAGGAAACGCACATCAAACACCAAATCGGAATCTCTCGGAATCCCATATTTAAAACCAAAGGACATAACAGAAATAATAATATTGCTGTAGGCTCTGCCCTCCACAAATATCTTCTCGATTTCCCGTTTTAATTCCCTAGTCAGCAAATTGCTTGTATCAATAATATAATCTGCACGCTGACGCAAAAATTCAATCTTTTCACGTTCTTTTACGATACCCTCGTTAATTCTGCCTTTTTTTGACAGCGGGTGCGCACGTCTTGTCTCCTTGTAACGCTTAACGAGCACCGGTTCATTTGCATCCAAAAACAAAATCTCATACTTAAAGCTTTTTTCCTTCAGTGTTTCCAGACAGACAGACATTTCCCCGAGTGCCTCTCCACTCCGGATATCAACCCCGATTGCAACATCTTCTACTTCTAGCTTGTCATCGTGTGCAATCTCTGCAAACTTTTCAATTAACATGACCGGAAGATTATCCACGCAGAAAAAACCTACATCCTCCAGCATCTTCAAAGCGGTTGACTTTCCGGCACCGCTCATACCGGTCACAATTACAAATCTCATCGAATTATTCGAACCTCCGGTTCCAATACAACTCCATATTTATCCTTCACGATTGTACAGACATCCTGCATCAGCGTAGTTACATCCTCAAAGGTTGCCTGCTCATAATTTATCACAAATCCACAATGCTTTTCCGAAACCATCGCACCGCCAACCCGGTACCCGCGAAGTCCGCAGTCATCAATCAGCTTACCGGCAAAGTACCCCTCCGGACGTTTAAACGTCGAGCCTGCGCTTCCATATTCCAGTGGCTGCTTGCTTCTTCTCTGCTCTGCCAGTTGTTTCATCTTCTCCAAAATCAATGTCTTATCTCCTAGAGCAAGCTTCAGTCCGATTCCGACTACAATTTTTTCTTCGTCTACGATACTGTGCCGGTAGGAAAATTCCATCTCCTCGTTCGTATACCGCTGGACGAAGCCGTCTCGCTCTAAAATATCAACATATTCTACAATATCCTTCATCTCTCCGCCGTATGCACCGGCATTCATGACGATTGCCCCGCCGATACTTCCGGGAATTCCTGCTGCAAACTCCATATTTGTCAAACTGTTTTCATATGCCGTATTCGCAACCTTAGAAAGAAGTGCTCCTGCGCCGGCATATATTCTGTCTCCGGCAGCCTGTATTTCCCCCATAGCCACACCAATCTGAATTATCATTCCGTCAAAGCCGTCATCTGAAAACAATACATTACTCCCATTTCCGAGAATCATGTATCGCATCTTGTTTTCCTTGCAATATGCCAAAAGCCGTGTAATCTCATCCACACTCTTCGGCATGGCAAACAATCTCGCAGGGCCTCCTATCCGAAATGTCGTATGTTTTTGCATAGTTTCCTGTTCGATTACATGAATATCACTTATATTACAATCCATATTATCCTCGCCAAAATTATTTTGTTTCCGGGTAATTTTTCTATCTAAAATATAAATTATTAAATCCTTTGAATTTATGAAGACGCAAAAAGTCCATAAGCTACGCTTAATCATAACTTATGGACTTTATTTATTCAATATGAAAAATATAGAAAAAAAGTCAAGAAATGCGCCCCACTTCGTCATTTTCACAATTAAGTTTCCCTAATCGTCCAAAATCGCGCATGCTCCTCCGTACATACCTGCATCATTTCCAAGTGTCGCAAGTGCAAACTTCGTCTTCTTGCATGCATGGAATGCATACTCCTGAAAATACTTCTCTGTCGTATCCGTAATAATCGAACCTGCCTTTGACACGCCGCCACCGATTACAAACACCTCCGGATCTACAACACATGCAATCTGCGCCAGAGATTTACCGAGACACTTACCATGCTTCTCAACGATTTCTGCCGCAAGCTCATCGCCCTGCTTTGCAGCATCAAAAACTGCTTTTGCGGATACATATTGCGCACTGCGAAGTGATGACGGACGGTCTGTCGTATTTAACAATGTATTTGCCATTCTCACAATACCGGTAGCCGATGTATACTGCTCCAGACATCCTTTTCTTCCACAGCCGCATACCTCTGTCTCATCATCATTCACCTGAATATGACCAATCTCTCCCCCGGCACCATTGACACCGGAAAGCATCTTGCCATCCAAAATAATTCCGCCTCCGACACCGGTTCCGAGTGTAACCATGACAATATTTTTATAGCCTTTACCGCCGCCTTGCCACATTTCTCCGAGCGCAGCCATATTGGCATCATTTCCTGCCTTAACCGGCAGACCGGTAATTCCGGAAAGCTCATCTGCAGCATTGAAAATACCCCAACCGAGATTTACACATCGAAGTACGGTTCCATCCTGCTTTACAGGTCCCGGAACACCCATACCGATTCCCTTCACATCCGCCTTGTCAATTCCTTTTTCTGCAAGCTTGGCTTCAATGGATGCGGCAATATCATTTAAAATATATTTACCACCTTCATCCGTGCGGGTTGTAATCTCCCACTTGTCTGCCATTGCACCTTTCACTGTGAAAAGTCCGATTTTAACAGTGGTTCCGCCAATATCGACTCCAAATACATAATTTGCCATTTCTCTATGTCCCTCCTAATTTTTCTGTGAATTTTTAATAATATTTTGTGTGACACGATTATAAAATTCCTGTGCCGCATTGTATCCCATCTTCTTCTGTCTGAAATTGACCGCTGCCGCCTCAACGATAACCGCAATATTTCTGCCCGGTCGAATCGGAATGGAATGACTGATAATCTTATTGCCAAGGAATTCCGTATACTGTTCCTCCAGTCCAAGGCGGTCATAATTGGCATTTTTATCCCATTCTTCCAGATTAATCACAAGATCAATGCTGTGCGTATGCTCTACACACTCCACACCAAACATACTCTTGACATCAATAATGCCGATACCTCGAAGCTCGATAAAATGTCTTGTAATATCCGGTGCGGTTCCAATCAAGGTTTCATCACTGACCTTCTTAATCTCCACCACATCATCTGAAACAAGCCGGTGTCCTCTTCTTATCAGCTCCAGGGCAGCCTCGCTCTTTCCGAGTCCGCTGTCACCCATAATCATGACACCCTCACCATATACATCCACAAGTACGGCATGAATGGAAATGCGCGGTGCAAGTTCCACATGCAGCCACTTCACGACTTCATGTACGAAATCAGAGGTTGTCTCCGATGTGTCCGTCAGAATCGGAATTCCAAATTTCTTTCCGGTCTCGATGATATAATCGTATGGTTTTATATTCCGGCAAAAGATTAAACAAGGAATTTTAAACGCAAACAGTTTTTCAAAAATTTGAATATTTTCTTCTTCTGTATGCATATTTGCAATATATGCATATTCTACATTTCCGCATATCTGAATACGTGCGGAATCAAAATGTTCAAAAAAACCTGCCAGCTGAACAGCGGGCCGATTCATGTTTGGATCCTTAATCAAGATCTTGTCTGTATCAATTTCCGGTGTATGATTAATCAGATTCATCTTCTTAATCAGCTCCGTGACACTTACGCTATATTCTTCTTCCATGCTTTGACGAATCTCCTTATGTGTTTGAAAAAACAGGCTGCCGCACATATGCGACAGCCCTTTGCTTTTACTACTCTTCTTCTGATTCTGACGCAGCTTCCTGATACTTTTCTAATATCAAAGTCTGTATCTTATCGCGCGTCTCAGAATTGATTGGATGCGCAATATCGCGATATTCACCATCGGATGCCTTTCGGCTTGGCATCGCAATAAACAATCCCTTCTCACCTTCAATTACCTTAATGTCGTGTACTACAAATACATCATCAATCGTAATCGAAACAACTGCCCGCATCTTACCTTCTTTTGTAACTTTCCGAACCCTTACATCTGTGATTTGCATACTAATCCCCCTTTACCGTAACGCAATACCCCTGGTTATAAAGCATATCTGAAATTCTTCTCAACAATTACCTTTATCTCATTCGGATCTCCGGTATGAACCGTATTTGCCCTAAGCGTATCCCGGCTTTCCACGATACAGTTTTCAATGTAGCAATTGTCCCCAATATGTACATCATTTAAGATAATGGAATTTTTGATTACACAGTTATTACCAATGTACACCTTCTTGAACAAAATGGAATCCTCCACCGTACCATTGATAATGCTTCCGCTTGCAATCAAACTGTTGTTTACAACAGCGTCTGCATTATACTTTGCCGGCGGTAAATCTTCCACCTTGGAATATACATCCGGGTGCTGACGGAAGAAATAATCCCGAATATCCTTCTTCAAGAAATCCATATTGGTCTTGAAGTAGGAATCGATAGTTCCGATATTTCTCCAATAAGAATCCAGCTTATAGGCATATATCTTCTTCACATTTTTATAACGAACCAGAATGTCATTTACAAAATCGCTTCTTCCCTCTGCCGCACATGTCTCAAGCAGTTCAATCAACTGTCTTCTTCTTACGACATAGACACCGATGGAAGCCGTGTTCGTCTCCGCTACAATCGGCTTCTCCTCGAAGCTGATAACACGATTGTCATCCGCAAGCTTTACCACGCCGAAACGATTGATATCATCCTCGCCCGGTTCAATATCCTTACATACAATCGTTATATCTGCACCTGTTGCAATGTGCTCCTCAAGTACCTTATTGTAATCGAGCTTATAAACTGCGTCACCACTCGCAATTACCACATATGGTTCATGCGCGGACTTTAAGAAGTTAATATTCTGATAAAGCGCATCCGCAGTTCCTTTATACCAATAACTGTTGGTAGCTGTAATCGTCGGTGTGAAAAGATACAAGCCTCCCTGCTTTCTACCGAAATCCCACCATTTTGATGAGTTCAAATGCTCATTCAGGGAACGGGAATTGTACTGCGTGTAAACCGCTACCTTTTGTATATGAGAGTTCGTCATATTAGACAGTGCAAAATCGATTGCTCGATAGCTTCCTATGATTGGCATAGCTGCAACCGCTCTCTTTGCTGACAAATCTCCCATTCTGCTGCTGTTTCCGCCTGCTAAAATTATACCGATTGCTCTCATTCTACTCACCTGCCTTTATAATACTCGAACCGCTCTTAAGCAATCCGTCCGGATACTCGTCCATTGTCGTCTCTCCAAAAATTGCCACATTCTTGCCAATCTTTACGCCTTCCGGAATCACGGAATTTTCTCCGATTGTTACAAGACCGAATGAATAGATATGCGGAGCCAGCTCATTCGGAACTTCCTCTCCGACACCAAGTTCAGCATTCGCTCCAATCGTAACACCCTCTGCAATAATCGCCTTGTCCATAACCACGCCGTCTCCAATCACTGCACCGTTCATAATGATTGAATTTTTAACAACCGCACCCTTACCGATTGTTACACCGGAACCGATTACAGAATGTTCTACAGTACCGTAAATCTCTGTTGCCTCACCGACAATACTTTCCGTCACAGACCCCTCCGGGTCTATGTACTGCGGTGGAAGCAGATCACTCTTTGTATAAATTCTCCAGAATTCTTCGTAGAGATTAAATTCCGGAATAATATCAACAAGCTCCATATTGGCTTCCCAATAAGAACCGAGTGTTCCTACATCCTTCCAATAACCCTTATATTCATAGGCACATATCTTGCTGCCCTTTTCATGACAGTACGGAATAATATGCTTACCGAAATCGCAGGACGGCTGATCCTTTAACGCGGTCAGCGCTTCACGCAAAAGCTTCCAGTTGAATATGTAAATACCCATAGAAGCCTTATTGCTTCGCGGATTCTCCGGCTTCTCCTCAAATTCCTGAATACACCCCGTGTCATCTGTGATAACAACGCCGAACCGGCTTGCCTCCTCCATCGGAACCTGATACGTTGCAAGTGTAATGTCTGCTTTGCTCGTCTTGTGATAATCAAGCATTGCCTCATAATCCATCTTATAAATATGGTCACCTGATAAAATCAGGACATAATCAGGATTATAGTAATCGATATATTCCAGATTCTGATAGATTGCATTCGCTGTACCTGTATACCACTGACTGTTTGCACTTTTCTCATAAGGTGGGAGGACAGTAACACCGCCGATACTTCTATCCAAATCCCAAGGGATACCGATTCCAATGTGCTGATTTAACCGGAGTGGTCTATACTGTGTCAAAACGCCGACAGTATCAACCCCCGAATTAATACAGTTGCTGAGCGGGAAATCAATAATTTTATATTTGCCGCCAAACGCAACCGCCGGCTTAGCAAGCTTGGAAGTCAAAACGCCCAAACGGCTTCCCTGTCCGCCTGCTAAAAGCATAGCTATCATTTCTTTTTTAATCATAATGTCACCCCTTTTAGCATAATATGTTTGTATTATATCATCAAACACAAAAAAGTGGAATAGTTTTTATGCAATTATTATAATTTTTCTTTCCATTTTCGTATTCCAATGGTAAAAAATACTAAAATTTACAAAGTGATCGAAGAAGCGACGCTTTTCATCGATTTCAAAAACGGTAAGAAATCAACTTCCAGAGATGCCGCAAGCTTTATATCGTCCTTTTCCTGAAGCACTTTGCCAAGTCTCGCTACCGCCGATGCCATATGGCTCTTATCAATCTGCTGCTCATCCCGGTTAATCAAATCTTCACAATTGTTAAACACTTCAATCTCCCAGTTTATGCCCTGAATGACAAGATTAAAAAGCTCATCTGTATCTTCTTTGCGTTTTTTTCTAAGTTCGTCTATCAGTGTTTCCACTCCGGCAATAATATGGTTACTGTATGCTTGCAGTTCTTTAAATATCTCTTTTTGTACACTTAACTTTTCGCTCATCGAACAGCCGCCTCCTGTTTACTCCTTTGTCTTTGTCACAATCTCCGTCAAGGAGGATGCAAGACCTGCTATTCCTGAAATCTCGCTCGGAATTATCAGCTTTGTTGCCTTGCCATCCGCAGCCTTCTGGAATGCTTCAAGGCTCTTCAATGTAAGCACTGCCTGATCCGGTGCTGCTTCGTTCAAGAATTTAATACCGTCTGCATTCGCACGCTGTACAGTAAGGATTGCCTCTGCCTCACCTTCTGCACGGCGGATAGTAGCCTCCTTTGCTGCCTCAGCACGAAGAATCGCAGACTGCTTTTCTGCCTCTGCCGAAAGAATCAGGGATTCCTTCTGTCCCTCTGCACGAAGAATCGCTGATTTCTTTTCACCTTCTGCAATCAAAATCTGCTCTCTTCTCTCACGCTCTGCCTTCATCTGTTTTTCCATGGCATCCTGAATCGCTGCCGGAGGGATAATATTTTTCAGCTCGACACGGTTTACCTTGATTCCCCACGGGTCTGTCGCCTCATCCAATGTAGAACGCATCTTTGTGTTAATCGTCTCTCTGGATGTCAAGGTCTGATCAAGCTCTAACTCACCGATGATGTTACGAAGCGTTGTCGCTGTCAGATTTTCAATTGCCATAATCGGCTTTTCAACACCATATGCAAACAGCTTCGGATCTGTAATCTGGAAAAATACGACCGTATCAATCCGCATCGTTACATTATCTTTTGTAATAACCGGCTGCGGTGCAAAATCAACGACCTGCTCCTTCAAAGAAATCCTATGTGCAATCTTATCAAAAATCGGAGCCTTCAGATGGAAGCCTGCTGACCATGTAGAATGATAGGTTCCAAGTCTCTCCACAACATAGGTATGTGCCTGCGGTACAATCCGAATAGAGCTGCATACAACCACGACTACTAAAAACACTAAGAAAATCCCAAATACCTGTCCTCCGGACACTGCTAAAATAATTCCGTTCATTTCATTTCCTCCCAATTCTAATTGTTGTCTTTCGGTACTACCATAAGCTTTACACCTTTGATTTCCTGCACAATTACAACCTGTCCGGTCTCAATTTTCGTACCGTCCACGGAACGTGCAGACCAATCCATGCCATTCAGCTTTACGACACCCTTTGCTTCCACATTGTCAATCGTCTGTTTTACGACACCCTCCTGTCCGACCAGACTTTCAACATTTGTCTTTTCAATTTCTTTCATGAAATGTTTTAAGGCGAATGGCCGTGTAAAGACAAACAGAACAACGGAAGCAGCCGCAAAGATTAAAATCTGAACGAGCCAGTGTGCTCCGAGATAGGACGCCAGTGCCGCAAGAAGCGCGCCTCCGGCAAACCAAATCGTTGTAAGCCCCATGGATATGATTTCTGCCACAATCAAAATCGCGGCAATAATCAACCAAACTATAATACCCATAATACCCTCCTTCTATGATTCCCATGCATATTATAACATTTTATAATTACATCTTTTTTTATTTTACCATATCTCTGATTATTGTTCCATAAAAAAGAAAAGAATTCCGCAAATTTCATATATAATTCACGGAATTCCAATTTACTTTTTTGTGTCTTAATTTGACTGCATCGAACGCTTTGCACGCATACGCAAGGTCGGGTCCAAAATCTTTTTACGGATTCGGATAGACTTCGGTGTAATCTCCAGAAGCTCGTCTGTATCGATAAAGTCAAGTGCCTGTTCCAGCGATAAAATCTTCGGAGGCGTCAATTTCAATGCATCATCTGAGCCGGATGCACGTGTATTTGTAAGCTGCTTCTTCTTGCATACATTTACCTCGATATCCTCAGGCTTTCCACACTGACCGACAACCATTCCTCCATATACCTGCTCGCCAGGGCCTATAAACAAGGTGCCTCGCTCCTGTGCGTTGAACAGTCCATATGTGATGGATTCTCCGGATTCAAATGCAATGAGTGAGCCCTGACTGCGATAGGACATATCACCCTTATAAAGCTGATAGCCGTCAAAAATCGTATTAATAATTCCATTTCCCTTTGTAGCGGTCATAAAATCACCGCGGAAACCAATCAATCCACGGGATGGTATGGAAAACTCCAGCCGTGTTGTTCCGTTTCCGGTCGGTGCCATACCCTGCAATTCGCCCTTTCTATGATTGAGCATATTGATGACCGTACCCGAAAATTCATCCGGCACATCAATCACTGCAATCTCAAACGGCTCTGTCTTTCTGCCCTTCTCATCCTGCTTATAGATAACCTCCGCCTTGCTGACTGCAAACTCATAGCCCTCGCGGCGCATATTCTCAATCAGTACCGAAAGATGCAGTTCTCCCCGTCCGGACACCTTAAAACTCTCTGTTGTATCTGTCTCCTCCACACGAAGCGAAACATCCGTATTGAGTTCCCGAAACAGACGGTCACGGATATGTCTTGAGGTCACATACTTTCCTTCCTTACCTGCAAGCGGCGAATCATTTACCATAAAATCCATGGAGATTGTCGGCTCTGAAATCTTCTGGAACGGAATTGCCTCCGGGTGTTCCGGTGAACAGATTGTATCACCGATATGAATATCCGAAATACCGGAAATTGCAACAATGGAGCCGATATCTGCTTCATCAACCTCCACCTTGTTCAGCCCTTCAAATTCATAAAGCTTGCCAATCTTTACCTTGACCTTTTTGTCCGGTTCATGTGCATTTACGATGACTGCCTCCTGGTTGAGCTTCACTTTTCCATTATCAACCTTACCGACACCGATACGTCCGACATACTCATTATAATCAATCGTGCTGATCAAAACCTGCGTACCTGCATCAGGATCTCCGGTCGGTGCCGGAATATATTTCAGTATCGTCTCAAATAACGGCTTCATATCTGTACCCGGTTCATCCGCAGAAAGAGATGCCACACCAGACTTAGCGGAAGCATACACAAACGGGCAGTCAAGCTGCTTCTCATTTGCATCCAATTCCAGCAAAAGCTCTAAGACTTCCTCCTCAACCTCTGCAGGTCTTGCCTCCGGGCGATCGATTTTGTTAATACAGACAATGACATTCAAATCAAGCTCCAATGCCTTTTTCAGCACAAACTTTGTCTGCGGCATCGCACCTTCAAATGCATCCACAACAAGGATAACACCGTTTACCATCTTCAGCACACGCTCTACCTCGCCGCCGAAATCGGCATGACCCGGTGTATCAATAATATTGATTTTTATACCATTATATGTGACCGCCGTGTTCTTGGACAAAATCGTAATGCCTCTTTCACGTTCAATGTCATTGGAATCCATAACACGCTCTGCCACTTCCTGATTCTCGCGGAACACGCCGCTCTGCTTCAATAATTCGTCAACAAGTGTCGTTTTTCCATGATCTACATGGGCAATAATTGCTACATTTCTAACATCTTCTCTTGTTATCTGCATATCCTGTTTCCTCGTCTCTTTTCCATAAATGCAATTATTCTACTACTTCAAACTTTAGCAT
Source organism: uncultured Bacteroides sp. (assembly GCA_964563955.1). Classification (GTDB taxonomy): domain Bacteria; phylum Bacillota; class Clostridia; order Lachnospirales; family Lachnospiraceae; genus Coprococcus_C. The sequence continues at coordinate 94,508 of CAZLZH010000001.1, forward strand.
TCTATCACATCCTCTTTATATTTTCAATGTTTTCTGCAAAAAATATTCGGATTCAAAACCATAAAATGCCAATTTGAAATTGAATAGTTTTTTTCGGATTTGTAAATCCTTTTTAGTATCAAACAAATGGACTGCAGGAGGCATAAGTTTTGCATGGCACTAAATAAAGTAATCATCTGCGGAGTGAATACAAGCAAGCTTCCACTGCTTAGCGAAGAGGAAAAGCGCGAACTATTTGCGCGGATAAACGAAGGAGATACAACGGCGCGGGAGGAATTTATCCGCGGCAACCTGCGTCTTGTACTGAGTGTGATTCAACGTTTTTCCGGAAATAATATTGAGAGCGCTGACGATTTGTTTCAGGTCGGCTGTATCGGTCTGATAAAAGCACTCGATAATTTCGACCAGTCATTAGATGTAAAATTCAGCACTTATGCGGTTCCTATGATCATCGGAGAATGCAGAAGATATATGCGTGACAACAATGCTATACGCGTCTCACGCTCCCTGCGTGATATTGCATATAAAGCCATTTATGCGCGGGATATTCTGATGAAAAAAAATGACCGGGAACCGACGATTGAAGAAATCGCAAAAGAAATTGATTTTCCAAAGGAAGATGTTGTGACCGCTTTGGACGCCATCGCAACCCCGATGTCACTCTATGAACCTGTCTACCAAGAGGGGCAGGATGTCCTGTATTTGATGGATCAGGTAAAGGACAAAAAAAATAAGGAGGAAACCTGGGTGGAATCCCTCGCATTACAGGAGGCTATGGAACACCTTGACGAGCGGGAGCTCAACATTATCCGCCTGCGTTTCTTTGAAGGAAAGACACAGACCGAGGTCGCGGACGAAATCGCAATCTCACAGGCACAGGTAAGCCGATTGGAGAAAAATGCCTTAAAATCGATGCGCAATTACCTGACTCCCCCTTAAAACAAACATTGGGTCCGGCTTTACCGGACCCAATATTTAAATTCCTCATCTGCCATTCGGATATAGTCATCATTTTTTAACATGACATCAAATCCCGGCTGAATCATTTTTCCGTTTACATAGGTATGATTAGTCGAATATTCATCCCGGATATAACATTCCCCATTGCTGATACGAAATGTACAATGTATACGGCTGATCTTCCGGTTATCATTGATCTGATAATCACACTCCGATGTTTTTCCAACAAGAAATTCCGTCTTCTCAATCGGAATCAGTGCATTGGTTCTGGTACGGACAAGGTATGGCGTAATATTTCGATACACCATCTGATGAAGAACCGTTGTCTCATCCTCGCCAAAATCGACATCATCCTTCAGAATCTCCTCTTTTTGCAGTTCTATAATAAATGTAAAAAACTCACGCAGGGAAAACATCATCCGGCTGTCGAGATAATGCAGTATCTGGTCTACGCAATTGACGCACTGCATATCTGCAAAACGGATTTTGCTGATAAAATTCTGCACAAATTCGCATACATTGCAATCTGCAAATTCCTTTTCTATTGGCATATAAATCAACTGCACATGCAAATTTGACAATTCAATATACATGTACTTTGTATTGAGCAAAACCTTTTTTACCGGCATGCCCTGATCTTCAAAATATAACAGCTGATTTAAGATATTGGATAGTATGGAAAGAAATTCTCCCTTATACAACTGTTTTTTTAAAAACTGGGCAAGCGGCAGCGTCGCCGGTATCGTGTATGAAAGCACGCGCACGCCATCCACCAATTTCGCCTCACATGTCGATTGATTTCCGTGAAATACAGAGTTATAGTTCGCCAGCTCCGAAGGATTTACAGCAACTGTATCTTCTATCCGGAAATTCAAATCAAATTCATCATAGCTTTCCTGTGTCTGATCCATGTAACTACCCCCAATTTAAAATGCCTTACTCTCACTGTATTTTAAACTCAGATATTGCACCCTCAATCGTCTTATCCGCTGCTTCCTTACCATGCTTCTCAACATCCATACGGCTCTTCGCCATATGGGTAAGATTCCCGTTTCCGTTTATACAGCCACCCTGGCATGCCATGCCCTCCACAAAATTGCCATCCAGCATATTGCGCCGCAGTTTTAAAAGTGCAAGCTTACATTCCTCGATACCATCACATACAACCGGCTTTAATTCGAAATCCTCTGCACCTTGCTCTTTCATACCCTGCTTGACAGCATCCGTAAGACCACCTGAACGTGCAAAGATTCGTCCGAAATAGGAAGCATTCTCAAGCGGTTCCTCCTCCATAGCAGTAATATCAAGCTTCCGGCTGTCAAACAACGCCTGTAACTCTTCAAATGTAAGCGCACTGTCAATATAAGGAGCAACCGTATCCTTTTTAATTTCCATCTTCTTCGCCGTACACGGTCCGATAAAGACAACACGCGCCTCCGGATCCATCTCTTTAATATGCTTTCCAATCATACCCATCGGGGAAAGTGTCGAGGATACATACGGCAGCATATCCGGAAATGTTTTCTCAACATAGGAAACAAATGCCGGGCAGCACGAGCTTGTGAGCATCCCCTTCTCCCGAAGCTCCTGTGTCTCATGCCATGTCGTCATATCCGCACCAAGTGCTACTTCCACAACCTCGTCAAATCCGAGTGCCTTGATTCCACTGATAACCTGTCCGCGTTTTGCGTATATAAACTGTCCCGCAATCGCAGGTGCAACAGCAGCATATACCTTGCCGCCCTTTCCATCCTTACGGTTTTTCAGCATATCGATTACATGTAATATGTACGACTTCTCATTTATCGCGCCAAACGGACATTGATAAACACATGCACCACAGGCAATACATTTATCATTGTCGATTTTCGCCTCCTGGTCTTCGTTCATCGTAATTGCACCAACCTTGCATGCCTGCTGACAAGGACGTTTGAAATCGGAAATGGCACTGTACGGACACGCCTTTGCACAGGCTCCGCACTCTTTACACTTTGACTTGTCAATGTGTGCCTTCTGGTGCTCATCAATTGTGATAGCACCAAATTTGCAGGCATCCACACACCTGTGTGCCAGACACCCACGGCAATGCTGTCCGACCTCGTAGCCTCCGACCGGACATTCATCACAGGCGATTTCCATAACCTCGATTACATTTTCGTTGTCCGGATTGCCGCCCATCGCCATCTTTACCTGCTCACTTACGATTGCACGCTCCTTAAAAATACAGCACCGCATCGTCGGCTTTTTACCCGGAATAATCTTCTGCGGAATATCTAAAACGCCCTCTAACAGTGTTCCGTCCCACGCCATGCGCGCAACCTCACGCAACACCTCATAGCGAAAATATTGTGTTCTGGTGTCAAATTGTCTCATATACGATACATTACTCCTATTTTTATGGTGTTTCATCAATTCAAAACTATCTTAATCGTTCTGATTCCTTCTGTCAACGCAAACATCGCAAAAAGCAGAAATCCTACGATATTTCAGAATTTCCCTGTGCAAGCATCCGCTCTTTAATCTGATACAATTGCTTCGACAAATCCACATAATGAATATGCGGATTCGTAAAACGCTGTTCTTCCTCCCATATCTTATGGTCGAGCTGCTCTGTCACATACGCCCTGATTTCGGACAATTCCGGTTTGTTATATACAAGCTTTCCATCCCGGAAAATCGGAACCTGTAATTCTTTCACATCCACATTTTCAAAGTGCATCTTCTTCCACGGCTTTATCGGATCCACATATTCAAACGGCACATCGCCGTCCACTTTTTCATCATACATCGTAATTAAATCCGCCAATGCATATCCGGTCTCGCGACTAAAAATACGCCACAGTTTTTTGCGTCCCGGATTCGTAATTTTTTCAACATTTTCTGATATTTTAATCTTCGGTACAAACTCTCCCTGTTCATTTTGCACAGCCGCAAGCTTATAAACGCCGCCGAAAACCGGATCCGATTTTGATGTAATCATGCGCTCGCCAACCCCATAAGAGTCAATACTTGCATTCTGCTTTCTTAACGACTGCATCAAAAATTCATCGACACTGTTCGACACGACAATCTTACAATCCTGCATATTATTTGCATCGAGCTGCTTCCGGATCTTCTTTGAAAAATAAGCGAGGTCTCCACTGTCAATCCGAACACCCTTTAACCGTTTTCCCATCGGTTCAAGTACTTCCTTTGCCACCCGGATTGCATTTACAAGCCCGCTGTTTAAAATATCATAGGTATCTATAAGCAATGTGCAGTTGTCCGGATATACTTCCGCATATGCACGAAAAGCATCATATTCACTGTCAAAAAACTGAATCCAGCTGTGTGCCATCGTTCCTATGGCAGGCACGCCGAATTTCTCGTCTGCCAGAACTGTCGCTGTGGCACCTGCGCCGCCGATATAGGATGCCCTTGCTCCAAGCACAGCCGCATCCGCACCATGTGCCCGTCTAGCTCCAAACTCCATGACAACCGCACCTGACTCCGCTGCCGTTCTGCAAATACGGCACGCCTTCGTCGCAATCAGTGACTGGAAATTAATCGTGAGAAGCAGCATCGTCTCAATCAGCTGCGCCTCAATGACCGGTGCTGTCACAGTGACAAGCGGGGTGTTCGGATAGCATATTGTACCCTCCGGCAGTGCATCAATGTTTCCTGTAAACCGGAAATCCTTCAGATACGCAAGAAATGCATCCGAAAATTCTCCCTTACCTTTCAGATATGCAATATCCTCCTCCGAAAAATGCATATTCTCAATATATTCAATCAATTGCTCCAATCCCGCCGATACGACAAATCCTCCGTTATCCGGATTCTTTCGATAAAACATATCAAAGATAACCTGTTTGTCCTTAAACCCCTTCTCGAAATAACCATTTGCCATCGTCAATTCATAATAGTCCATTAACATCGTCAAATTACGCATAATTTTCTCCTTTTCTACATCTAAAATCAAGTAATTGCGAAACCGCTGCTATAGATTGTGGAATTGTGCAAAGTTAACAATTTCATCGCAGACGCGCTTTCGCTCGTTTCGAACGCAGCGGACACATAAGGTGCTGCATACAGCACCTAAGTGCCGGCGTTCTCAAATGGTCTGCTTATGAAATTGTTAATTTGCACAATAATATACATTTTATATGCAGTTTCGCCATTGCATATAGATTAAAAAACTGCCGCACCATATATTTGGTGAGACAGTTTTTAATTCACTCTGTTATTGCTTCTTTACATTGCGATAAATAATATCACTTCTGCTCGGTCCGTTCGAAATCATTGTGATTGGGAAGCCGATTTTTTCCTCGATAAACTCAATATATCTCCGGCAGTTTTCCGGCAGTTCCTCGTAGTTCTTGATTCCGCGGATATCCTGCTTCCAGCCCGGCAGCATCTCATAGACCGGCTTTGCTTTTTTCAGCTTCGTTGTTGTCGGGAAGTCGGTTGTTACCTCTCCGTCAATATCATAGCCAACACATACCGGAATCTCATCCAGATAACCAAGCACATCCAAAACCGTAAACGCAACGTCGGTTGTACCCTGAATCCGGCATCCATACTTTGATGCCACACAGTCGAACCATCCCATACGTCTCGGTCTTCCGGTCGTTGCACCATACTCACCGCCGTCACCGCCACGACGACGAAGCTCTCCCGCTGTATCCTCATCTAAAATCTCACTGACAAACTCACCGGCTCCTACAGCAGATGAATATGCCTTACATACTGTGACAATCTTCTGAATCTCATAAGGCGGGATTCCCGCTCCGATTGCGCCATATGCCGCAAGCGTGGAGGACGATGTGACCATCGGGTAAATACCGTGATCCGGATCCTTCATGGAGCCAAGCTGTCCCTCAAGCAGAATTGTCTTGCCCTCCTTGATTGCATCATATAAATAAGCAGATACATCGCAGACAAACGGTGCTACCATCTCCTTATACTGCATCAAAGTATTATAAATCTCGTCTTCATTCAAAAGCGGTTTTTTATACAAATGCTCAAGCAGGACATTTTTAGATGCAATCACACGTGTAATCTTCTCACGCAGCGACTGCTCATCGTCAAATAATTCACTTACCTGAAATCCAATCTTTGCATATTTGTCTGAATAAAACGGTGCAATACCGGATTTTGTGGAACCGAATGATTTTCCGGCAAGCCGCTCCTCCTCATATGCATCAAACAAAACATGATATGGCATTACAATCTGCGCCCGGTCGGACACAAGAATCTTCGGCATCGGAACACCCTTCTCCGTAATTGATTTGACCTCGTCAAACAAAACGGGAATGTTCAATGCCACACCATTTCCGATTATACTTGTTGTATGACTATAGAACACACCGGACGGAAGTGTATGTAACGCAAATTTACCGTAATCATTTACGATTGTGTGACCTGCATTTGCGCCTCCCTGAAAACGGACAATGATATCCGCTTTCTCTGCCAGCATGTCTGTGATTTTACCTTTTCCTTCGTCACCCCAATTGGCGCCGACAACTGCCTGTACCATATCTGCTATGCTACCTCCATATACATTTTCCAATACGTTATTCGGGTGCAGCTTATCCCGCAAGCGCACTCCGCCTTTTATCATACATGAAAACGACTTGAAAATCAATATTTCATTGACAGATTATACGTTTATTTCTGCTGTAACGCCAAGAATATCCTTATTTGCATCAAGAATCGGCTGCACCTGCTCCTGAAGGAATTCCACAGTCTGTTCCGGTGCGCGGCCAACAAAATTAGCCGGCTCTAAAATAGCTGTGATTTCCTCTTTTGTCATGCCAAATGCCGGATCCTCTGCAATCAGGTCAACCAAATTATTTTCGTTTCCGAATTTCTTTACCTGTTCGCCTGCCATCATCGAATATTCCCGAATCTTCTCATGCAGCTCCTGACGGTTTCCGCCCCGCTTTACGGCATCCATCATAATATTCTCGGTCGCCATAAACGGAATCTCCTTCATGAAATGCTGATGAATTACCTTGTCATATACAACGAGTCCATCCACGACATTCAGATACAAATCCAAGATACCATCGACTGCAAGGAATGCCTCCGGAACAGAAATTCGCTTGTTTGCAGAATCATCCAGCGTACGCTCAAACCACTGGGTTGCAGCTGTAATCGCCGGATTTAAAGCATCCGTCATAACATAATTTGCAAGAGAAGCTATACGCTCACTCCGCATCGGGTTCCGCTTATATGCCATCGCGGAAGAACCGATCTGATTCTTCTCAAACGGCTCTTCGATCTCCTTTAAATGCTGCAGGAGGCGTATATCATTTGAAAATTTATGTGCGGACATGGCTATACCCGAAAGCACATTTAACACACGGGCATCTACCTTACGGGAATATGTCTGTCCGGAAACCGGATAGCATGCAGAAAATCCCATCTTCTTTGCAATCATACCGTCAATCTTTTTAACTGTCTCATGATCTCCGTTAAACAGCTCCAGAAAGCTTGCCTGTGTACCAGTCGTTCCCTTGGAGCCAAGAAGCTTTTGCTGTCCAATCATATATTCGATATCCGACAAATCGAGCAGCAGCTCCTGCATCCAGAGCGTCGCACGCTTTCCGACTGTTGTCGGCTGCGCCGGCTGAAAATGTGTAAACGCAAGCGTCGGCAAATCCTTATATTTATCGGCAAATTTAGCAAGCTCAGCTATGACATTGATCAATTTTTTCCGAACAAGCCTCAGTGCCTCTGTCATAACGATGACATCCGTATTATCGCCCACATAGCAGCTTGTTGCACCGAGATGAATGATTCCTGCTGCCTTTGGGCACTGCTGTCCGTACGCATACACATGACTCATGACATCATGACGAACAAGCTTCTCCCGCTCTTTTGCAACCTCATAATTGATTTCATCCACATGGCTTTTCAGTTCTTCAATCTGCTCATCCGAAATGCGCGGATTTCCGTCTGCATCTTTTAATCCAAGCTCCTGCTCTGTCTCTGCAAGTGCAATCCAAAGCTTTCTCCATGTCTTAAATTTCATGTCCGGCGAGAAAATGTATTGCATCTCCTTGCTTGCATATCGCTCAGACAATGGGCTTACATACTTATCCTTACTCATGTTTTCCTCCTGCTTTCACATTATTTATCATACTCGCCGCGGATGTCCTCCTTCGGCGGTTCTATCGGCCACTTTCCTGTGAAGCAGCCATTGCAAAACTGCCTGCCTCCTGTAAGTTCTGACAGACGTTCTACTTTCAAATATCCAAGTGAATCTGCACCGATAATTTGACAGATTTCATCAATCGTACGATTATATGCTATGAGCTGGTCACTATCCGGAACATCGGTTCCGAAATAACATGGATACAAAAACGGCGGTGATGAAATGCGGACATGAACCTCCTTGGCGCCCGCCTCCTTCAGCATACACACAATCCGGTCACTCGTCGTTCCGCGCACAATCGAATCATCAATCATGATAATACGTTTCCCACGCACAGCATCCGCAAGAACATTTAACTTGACGCGCACACTCGATTCACGCTGGCTTTGCTTTGGCTTTATAAAGGTCCGTCCAACATAACCATTTTTTACAAATGCCGTACCATACGGAATACCGGATTCCAACGAGTAGCCAAGCGCAGCAGCATTTCCCGATTCCGGCACACCGACCACGAGATCTGCATCCACAGGACTGTCCTTTGCCAGACATCGTCCTGCAATGATTCTCGACTTATAAACACTCATACCGTCAAGCACGCTGTCCGGTCTTGCGAAATAGATGTATTCAAACACACATCTTCCATGCTTTTCCTGACACAAATCTCTATGGGATTCCAGTCCTTTATCAGGCGTAATTACAACCATCTCACCCGGTTCTACATCTCGTACAAACTCTGCACCGATTGTATCCAATGCGCAGCTTTCCGAAGCAAGTATGTATGCATTGTCACGTTTCCCAATACATAAAGGACGGAAACCAAACGGGTCTCTCGCACCAATCAGCTTTCGCGGGCTCATCACAATCAGGGAATAAGAACCAACCAGCTTTTTCATGGCATTTTTCACGGCATCCTCAACCGTATCTGTCTTCACACGCTGCCTTGCAATGTGATAGGCAATCACTTCCGAGTCAATCGTCGTCTGAAAAATAGCGCCGTCGTATTCAAGCTCCCGCCGCAATTCCGGCGCATTCACCAAATTTCCATTGTGTGCCAGTCCGAGTGTTCCCTTAATATAATTCAAAACAAGCGGCTGTGCGTTCTCGCGGGTACTTGCACCGGCCGTCGAATACCGCACATGTCCAACACCGATGTTTCCTTTTAATTTATCAAGATCCTCCGGCGTAAACACCTCATTTACAAGCCCCATGCCCTTTGCTAAAAGCACTCTGCCCTTTGGTCCTTCCGTATCTGAAACAGCAATGCCGCAGCTCTCCTGGCCTCTATGCTGTAAAGCAAACAAGCCATAATAAATCGTTTGTGCCACATCATTGCCGTCAAAGTCATACATACCGAAGACTCCACACTCTTCATGCAGTCCGTCATCCTGAAAATGTTCCATCACTTCACTCATGTCGTACTTCCCTTTCATTTTAATAAACCTGTTTTATGATTACAATTATGTTTCTATTTGCGACTTATTCCGAATTGTTTATTTGAAAATGCTTTTATAAAATTTGTGAATCATCTTTTTTACGCAGTTTTCTTAAGTCGTGCTTATTATACTCTACATTATTACAACTATCAAACAATTTATATATTTTTTTGAATAATCTACATTTTGTATAGCCATACGACTTTTTTTTTGATATAATTATGAAAAATATGAAAAATTCCGATTTGGAGGGTTACTATGCAGGAAAAACGTAAGAATGTTCGGCTTCCGATTAAACTGAAGCTTGAAGTTTCCAATTTATTTAAGCAGGATGGTGTCAAAATCGAAAATCTGGACGCGGAGATTGAAGTGTTTGATATTTCAAAAGCCGGTATCGGTTTTATGTCCGTATCAAAGTTTCCGGTTGACTACTACTTTAATGCGACAATTGAATTTGAAAATCGCGAGGAGATAATTCTTGCTGTTGTAAAAATTCTTTATGTTACCCCGATTGGAGACAGCGGATTCCGCTATGGCTGTGAGTTTGTCGGGCTTCCGTCTATGTACGACCATATTTTTGAGGAATATGCAAAAAGATTATAATTTTTTTCATTAAAAATGCCGTATTCGTATTTGAATACGGCATTTTTATAATTGCAATTATTATTCTTCTATTTTTGCATATACTCCTTTAATGCTGTTTCCCAATCAGCAAATTGGTGATTTGTCGTCAGACGGAGCATATAATTGTCAAGCACAGAATATGCCGGTCTCTTTGCAGGGGTTGGATATTCATCCGTTGTCAGACGGTTTACCCTTACATCCATGCCTGCCAGTTCAAATATTTTCTCGGCAAAATCCGCCCATGAACAATATCCTTCACACGTTCCATGAAACAATCCGTAATTTTCTGTCGGTTCTATCACATGAATCATCCTTGCAAGCTCTTTCGCACTCGTCGGGGAACCAAACTGATCTGCCACGACACCGACCTCGCCTTTTTCTTTTCCGAGTGCAAGCATCGTACGGACAAAATTTTTACCGTCTCCGTACAGCCATGCCGTTCGGATAATAAAATAACGATTGGAAAACTGTTTTACAAACTCCTCTCCGGCAAGCTTTGTCTTTCCGTATGCGCCGAGCGGTGCAACCGGTGAAAACTCTGTATAAGGCTCACTCGCTGTTCCGTCAAATACATAATCCGTCGATACATGAATCATCTTTGCACCGATTTTTTCTGCTGCGATACTTAAGTTACGCGGACCGATCGCATTGATTTTATATGCCAAATCCCACTGTGACTCACATGCATTCACATTCGTATGTGCAGCACAATTGATAATGACATCCGGTCTTTTTTCTTCTGCGAAGGAAGTAACCTCCTCAACCTTTGTAATGTCAAGCTCCTCGACATCCGTGTTAATCAATTCCACATCCTCATTTGCATATTCTTCACGGATGGCTCTTCCTAATTGTCCGTTACATCCCGTTATCAGTATTCGTCTCATTTTCCTCTCTCCTTTCGGGCTCCTGCTCCTGATATTCCACAAATATCATATCCTCGTTTGTATGGAATGCCTCTGTGCTGTCCTTTTTAAATAGGACAACCAATGTCTGAAACAGCAGCTTGATATCAAGCCAGAAGCTGTACTCCTCTATATAAGTAAGATCTAAAATCAATTTATCCTTTGGTGATGTATTATATTTTCCGGCTATCTGGGCGTTTCCCGTAATTCCCGCCTTCACACGTAGCCGATACTCAAACTCCGGCAGCACCGATGTATAATTAAATATGTTTGCAAGCATCTCCGGCCTCGGTCCGACTACACTCATATCGCCCTTCAGTACATTAAAAAACTGCGGAATTTCATCAATCCGGTACTTGCGAAGCACCTTGCCGATGCGCGTCACACGCTCATCATTTTCAATCACGGAATAATTTTCTACATTTTCCTTCATCGTGCGGAACTTATAAACCGAAAAAATCTTTCCGTCACGCGTGGCACGATTCTGTTTGAAAATAATGCTTCCGTGATCATCCATCTTAATCAGAATCGCCACAACAAGCATAACCGGGGATGTGAGAATCAGAGCAATCAAAGAAATGACAATATCCATCGCTCTCTTTATAAAGCGCTGCTCCAATGTCAGCCCCTTCGAGTAATTGCAATACACAGACACATCATCCAATATAAAATGTTTTGCGCTTTTTTCAATCACATCATGCATGTCCGGATTGAAATAAACATTTTTCATATTCTGATAACAGTACTCCAAAATACGAGTTCGATCCTCGATTGGAACATCATATATAAAAACAGTTTCATGCTGCAATATATATTGTTTGAGATTGACATCCCGATAGTCCGCAACCTGCTTTACCTTATACTGCAGCTTATATTTGAAAACACCACGTACAATCTCATTCAGGCTCTGCTGGGATGATGTAATGATAATACAATCCTCCGGCTTATACAATTTAAAGTACAGCCAGTTTCCGCCATACACAAATAACCAGATGACAAGAAACTGTACGGCTAGAATCGGAATCAGCAGATAAGGCTGTTCAAACTCAAAGTCATAGTTATTCATCTGGTTTGTATTCATGATGGACAAAACAAGAACCGAAATGAAATCCGTAAATATCTGATTCAAAAACAGAGAGGACACGATCGGCTTATTTTTACGTTTTCCGATATCATATCGTCCGTAAATATTGGAAAACATATAATGCATAACGATATAAGCCGCAATCGTAATACCCGTTGTTCTCGAAATATTCCACAGCTGCCAGTTTGTTCTCGCATAAACACTGTAAAAAATAAAAAATAATATCAAATTGAGTAGCGACTTGAGAAAAAAAACAAGTGACGTCTCAAGCTTTCTGGAATTATTCTTCATAACTCTGTTTATATTTCGTACCCCTTTTTGCGGATTACTTCCACAACTGCATCTACATGCTCCTTGCAAAGCTCATCGGTCTTCGCCTCTACCATAACCCGGATCAGTGGCTCCGTTCCGCTCTCACGCAGCAAAATCCGGCCGTCATCCCCGAGTGATTCCTCCACCTTCTTTGCGGCAGCACGCACGTCTACATCATTCATGACATCCTGCTTGCTTGTCACCTTTACATTGACAAGCATCTGCGGATAGATTGATAATCCCCTTGTCAGCTCCGACATGGAGGTTTTTCTTTCTACCATAACCTCCATCAATTTCAACGAAGTAAGTACGCCGTCTCCGGTTCTTGCATTTTTGGAAAAGATAATATGTCCGCTCTGTTCTCCACCGAGCACATAACCGTTTTCCATCATACATTCATACACATATTTATCTCCTACGGCTGTCTTTTCATAACCAATGCCCTCTGCATCCAGCGCTTTGTACAGACCAAGGTTTGACATAACCGTCGTCACAATCTTATTGTTGTTCAGCCTGCCCATATCCCTCATATATTTTCCACATATATACAAAATCGCATCGCCGTCAACCAGATTTCCCTTCTCGTCGACTGCAAGACAGCGGTCTGCATCGCCGTCATACGCAAATCCCGCATCGAGATTGTTTTCAACGACATATTTCTGCAGTGCTTCTATATGGGTCGAGCCGCAATTCGTATTGATATTTGTACCATCCGGGGTATTGTTTATCACATAAGTCTTTGCTCCAAGTGCATCAAAAACCGCCTTTGCCACCGTCGATGATGCACCGTTTGCGCAATCAAGACCAACCTTCAGATTCTTAAATGCCCTTGTCGGCAGCGTCATCAAATAGCCGATATAACGGTTTCTTCCCATAGAATAATCTGTCGTACGCCCGATTTTTTCCTTTATTGCAAGCGGTATCTCCGGCACAAGACCATCAATATAATCCTCGATTTCCTTCTCTACTGCCGCATCCATCTTGGCGCCGTGACTGTTTATAATTTTGATTCCGTTATCATAAAACGGATTGTGGCTTGCAGATATCATAATACCACAGTCAAAGGAATCTGCGCGTACAATATAAGACACACTCGGCGTCGGTGTTACATGCATCAGAAAAACATCTGCTCCACTGGCAGTCAGACCTGCCACAAGGGAATACTCAAACATATAACTCGAACGTCTCGTATCCTTTCCGATTACGATTCTTGCCCGATCCTCACCTTTTTTTTCTTTTCCAAAATAGTATCCGAGATATCTCCCTACTTTATATGCATGTTCCACAGTCAAATCAACATTTGCCTCACCGCGGAATCCATCTGTTCCAAAATATTTACCCATGTCAATCCCCTTTCCACGTCTCAATGCTCATACATTTCTATTATATTCCATTTTAAGATGGTTGTAAAGAATCGTCACGACCAGACATCTTTATATTTTTCAGAGATTTCCCTATATATTTCATCCACATCGATATCCTGCTCGATATCCATATACATTTCTTCGCTCTCGGTCGCTGCACTCTCATCCTTCGGCTGATGTGCCATCTCCTCGATCGGCACCTCCGGAAGCATAATCGTAAGCGCCTGTTTCCGGTTAAGTATTTCTACCTTAGAGAGACTTCCGCCAAATTCCCCATCAAGCGTCCACGGAATCTCTTCCTCGCTTTCTACAACGACCCTTGATGCCTTACACTGAAAAAACATCTCATTACCCTCGACATCATTTTGCAGCAGACCGGCAAGGATCTGTTGCAGTTCCATAGGACTGGAAGGCATGCGGACAAACAGACAGTCAAATTTTCCATCATCCAATATGACATGCTTTGCACCGCGCAGCCTAAATCCACCGACCGAAAGCGTATTCGTAACCATCCCATATAAATACTTTCCGGTAATCAGCATATCATCAAACTGTGCTGTCAAAGAAAACCCTTTATAATTCCCGATATTTCGAATCGCCTCGATTACATAAGCAGAATGGCCAATCGCTTTTTTCAAGGACTGGTTTGTACTGTACGATACATCCGTAAAAATTCCAAACGCAGCAATATAGATAAAGGATTTATCTGCAAACTGTCCGACGTCAATCTTCGTTCTCTTTCCGGTCATAATCTGCTTGGCAGCCTCAATCGGTTTTCTTGATATACGGAGACTCCTTGCAAAATCATTCGTTGTTCCAACCGGAATATAACCAATCGGCACACTTCCTTCTTCCATTTTGATATATCCACAGACCGTGTTATCCAATGTACCGTCTCCGCCGGCACAGACAATCATGTCATAGTCTGCACCATCTGCACAGATTTTACGTTCCGCATCCTGCGCATCCTTCGTCGGATACGTGACGACCTCATAGCCCGCCTCGGAAAATATCATAATAATCTCAAATATGTCACTTCGAATGGCAGTACGTCCCGCCTTCGGATTTATAATAAACAATAATCGTTTCATAAAATCCTCCTTCTCGCCAGATAAGCATCCAATCCCTTTTTTCGAAGCTTGCAGGACGGACAATTACCACAGCCGTCCCCCTTAATTCCGTTATAACAGGTAAGTGTCATATCTCTTACAAGCTCAAATCCGCCGAGCTTATCTGCAAGCTCCCATGTCTCTTCTTTATCAAGCCACATGAGCGGAGTAATAATATCGAACTCATAATCCATCGCCAAATTCAGTGTCACATTGACAGACTTTATAAACACATCCCGGCAATCCGGATATCCGGAAAAATCGCTCTGCGACACACCGGTTATAATATCCGTTACACCCTTTTGCTTTGCATATACTGCCGCAAATGTCAAAAACAGCATGTTTCGTCCGTCCACAAACGAATTCGGCGTTCCCTCCTCCGGGGCGTCACTGTCCACCTGTATATCCTTGCGTGTAAGCGAATTCGGTGCAAGCTGGCCTAAGAGCGTCATATCCATAACCTCCTGCTCCACAGAAAGCTTCTTGCAAATCTCCTTTGCAGCGTCAAGCTCTGCCACATGTCTTTGTCCGTAATCAAAGGAAATCGCATACACCTTTTTATATTTTTTGATTGCATATAACAAACAAGTTGTACTGTCCTGTCCGCCGCTGAATACTACAACAGCCGCCTCTTTATTTTTCTTGTCCTGCATCTCTTTCCTCCTGTATCATTTTGAACATCCTACCGGATTAAAAGCATTAGTTTATTTTGAAGTGCCGTATCGTTTTCAAATGCACCGGTAAAGGTTGTCGTTACCGTCTTCGCACTCGCATTCCGGATTCCACGTGCCGTCATACAGCTATGGCTTCCCTCAATCACAACAGCCACATCCTCCGTACCAATCACCTTACTCATAATATATGCGATGTCTGTTCCGATTCTTTCCTGCAATTGCAGACGCTTTGCAACCATATCTGCAATCCGCGCAATTTTACTTAACCCAAGCACCCGGTTCTTCGGAATATAGGCAACTGCAACACGCATATCATACATCAATGCCATATGATGTTCGCAATAGCTGAAAACCTCGATATCCTTTACCAAAACCATATCGCTCGTCTCACTGTCCGGCCGTTCAAATGATTTATTAAACATTTCTGCTATCTCATCATTTGTATAATTCATGCCTTCAAATACTTCTTCATACATACGCGCCACACGCTCCGGCGTCTCTTTCAGTCCTTCCCGTTCCGGATCATCACCGAGTGCTGTTAATATCCCGCGAATATGCTCTTTGATTGCTTCTTTATCGATTGCCATACTAGACTCCCTTTCTGTCCGGTTCCCAAATATATTTGTGCATCTGCAGTTGAAGCCGGACATCCTTCATATTCTCCTGTATCATATACTCTGCAATCTGCGCCGGTGTTATCCTCGCAAATGCCGAGCTGATATATACCTGCACCTTATTACACAACTGATATGTGCAGATAACAGACTTTGCTTTTTCTAAATCCGCATGGTCGGACACAACAAATTTTACCGCATCCTGCGGCTTTAAATATGCATAGTTATCTACACACATATATTCTTCCATCCCGCTGCCCGGCAGCTTATAGTCAAGTGTCATACACACATTTTCCGGCCTGTCTGCATAAGGCTCAATCGAGACGCTTCCGTTTGTTTCCACCTCGACACGGAGCGAAGGATCCTTGCCAAGCATCCGGATTAATCGTTCGATATGTTCCTGTATCAGCGGTTCTCCACCCGTGAGCGTGACATTTTTTACACTGGTTTCTTTGATATACGCATAGATTTCTTCCTCACTCAAAATCTCATACGGTGCATGTATATCATTCGCCCATTTTGTATCACAATAATCACAGGCGAGATTACAGCCTGCAAACCGGATAAAGCATGCAAGTTCTCCTGCATGTCTTGCCTCTCCGTTTATACTGACAAATTTTTCTACTACTTTATATTTTCCCATTTTACTCCATATATGCGGCACAGTTTTGCGGAGTTTCATACACTGTTGCTTTCAAAACATGATACCGCTTTGCTTTCATCTCATCATAAAAAAATCGCGCAAAATTCTCAGCCGTCGGTCGAAACATAACCTCAAGCACCTTGAAATTCTCCTCCTCAAGCGCATCTAAGGTTTTACGTTTCAGACTGCCGATTTCCACAATCAGGCAATGGTCGAGTGCATCAGCAATATTTTTCAGATCATTTTTCAGTTTTGAAAAATCGACAATCATCCCTCGATTTTTACCACCCATCTCCAAAGACTGACTGCCGACTTCAATCTCAACCGTCCAGTGATGGCCGTGTATATTGGAGCATTTTCCCTCATAGCCTGCCAGAAAATGTGCACTGTCAAAGCTTGCATTTGTTTTCAATGTATACATAAGCAACCTCCTGTTATTTTAATCGAGTAAACTTCCATATGCGGGTCTGCGCATATAAAAAGCGGGTGCCAAGCACCCGCAACACAAATCTCATTGAAGTCTCAAATCATTTTATGTCCTGCCCTAGTTTTGTTTTACGGCAGGATGGTGCAAATGAACTGCCGGAATTACTGCCTGTATCAGATTTTTAAAAACTTCTTTACCTCGGTGAGCATATCTTCCTTATCACAAACGATATCATGACGGACAGGAGCCGAACGGATATCCTCGATTGCCTGCGGAATCCTAACATGTGACAGACGATTCAGCTCGTCAATCAGTTCAAAATCAGTCTGCTTGTCGTACCCGCTGTCGATAGCATTCATAACACTTCTTGTAAACTTATACGGACTTGCCGTACTGGCAATCACAGTCGGTGTCTGATCCCCTGTTTCCTTTACATATTTATCATATACACAGGCTGCAACAGCTGTATGCGTATCCATGATATACTGATCGGATTCATATACACGCTTAATCGTGGCTGCCGTCTCTGCCTCCGATGCGTAATTTCCGTAAAAAGCAGACAACTGCTGCTTCATATCGTCGGTGATTGTATAGCTGCCCTTTCCGGATAAGGACTCCATGAGTGCCTTATTCTTTTCTGCATCATTTCCGGCAATTCTGTAAATCAAACGCTCCAAATTACTTGATATCAAAATATCCATAGACGGAGAAGATGTCAGGATAAATTCACGATTCCGGTCATAGCAGCCGGTTCTGAAGAAATCATACAACACCTTATTTTCATTCGATGCACATATAAATTTGCGGATTGGAAGTCCCATCTGCTTTGCATAAAAGGCTGCAAGAATATTACCGAAATTACCGGTCGGAACGACGACATTGATTTCCTCACCCGCCTTGATTGTACCGTCTGCAACCAATCTTGTATAAGCATAGACATAATAAACCATCTGCGGTACGAGACGTCCGATATTGATGGAATTCGCTGAGGAAAACTGATATCCCTTGGCTGCCAGATACTCATTTAACGACTTGTCTGAAAACATCTTTTTCACACCGGTCTGCGCATTATCAAAGTTTCCTGTAATACCGATGACACAGGTGTTATCACCCTTTTGTGTCACCATCTGCTTCTCCTGAATCGGGCTGACACCGTGCTTTGGATAAAAGACGATAATCTTCGTACCCGGAACATCTGCAAAACCTGCAAGGGCTGCCTTTCCGGTATCGCCGGATGTTGCCGTCAATATTACAATTTCATTTTTAACATGATTCTTCTTTGCCGATGTCGTGAGCAGATACGGCAGAATAGAAAGTGCCATGTCCTTAAACGCAATCGTAGAACCATGAAAGAGCTCTAAATAATGTGCACCTGCTTTTTTGACAAGCGGCGCAATCTCTTTTGTATCAAACTTGGAATCATATGCACTGTTGATGCAGTTTCTCAGCTCCTCCTCGGTAAAATCCGTCAGCATGAGCTTCATAACCTGATATGCCACCTCTCGGTAATCCATCTTTGCCAATTCTTCCAAGCTCTTATCAAATGCCGGTATTTCATCCGGTACAAACAAGCCTCCCTCATCGGCAAGACCTTTTAAAATCGCCATGGAAGCGGTCGCTGTCTCCTGTGCATTTCTTGTACTTCTGTATACCAATTCCATCTCTTCTCTCCTTCTATATCAATGAGAAGCTTCCTCTGTCCTTACTCGATTACCAGATATGCAGAGGTCGTTCTCATATTAAAATGCAATGCTTCTTCATGTGTGTTACAGTAAATATCAAAATGATTTCCGGTAATCGCACCGCCACGGTCCTCCACCGAATAAATCTGTCCATCAATCATAATCTTTGTTCCGAACGGAAATTCCTTCGGCGCCGCAATCGACCAGCCTGCAATCGCCGGATTTCCACTTGCCGTAACCGGATTTTCCATATTGCTCCACTTGCCGCAACAAATCGGACATGGACAGTATGCTGTGAGCAGATACTCACCGAGATACTGATATTTTCCGTTTGCATCTGCTGCCACATACGTTGTCGTACCTGTAGAAGTAGGAACGGTCGTCTCCGTTGTATCCGCGGACGCAACGACTACCGCCGTCGGATCATACTCTCCAATCTCCGCCGGAGCACTATGCACGGCTGTCAATGCCTCAAGCGCCGCCTGATCCCGCTTGTCCTGTCGTTTTGCAGATAATATCTCATCAATCTGCTGTTCTGCACGTTCAAGCTGAGCAAGCTGCTCTGTCTCGTAATTTACATTAACCATATCATCATAGGTAATCCCTGTTGCAACAAATAAATTTCCGGAGAATGCCTCCTTACCCTTTGCTGTATCAGCAACCGTCATCATAACTCCGGTTGTCACATCACGCTCTGAAATTCTCTGAACAAGCGAGATAATACAAACAACCAGTAAAGCAACGACAACCACACCTGCGCCGATATATTTCCCATATGCATGGAAAAATTCCGACACCTGTTTTTGAAGTGAATTTTCCGCTTCTTTTCTGGCTTTTCGTTTTTCCTGTTTCTCGTCAAGCATCTCTTCTATTTTTTCACCGATTGTTGCCTGTACAATCTCAGGAATCTCAGATTTTTCCGTATCTTTTACCGTTTCCTCTGTATTCATTTTCTCTGTCTGCATATTTTTCGCTTTCCGCTTCATATCTTTCCTCATTCCTTTTTACCAAATGTTGGTCTCTATACGATAAAATGTTACAAAAAGGTTACAATATACTTACATGATTATAATTCATGTATTTGACAAGGTCAAGTGGTTTTCATAAGTATTTGCACAGTTTTCACCGCTGGACTTTTTTCAGGATTATGATTATACTTACAGGAAAGAATGTTACCCCGAAAATTCGGCATGATACATATAACATCCATATTTTACCAGGCATTTGCGAAACTGCTACTACAGATTATGGAATTGTGCAATTTCACAAATACCTGCATAATTTACAGGTTTGAGGAAAAGGTATGGCAGAAAAAAAAGGTGTATACACAACAAGAAAAAAAGACGGAACGATCTACTACCGGGTCTCCCTGACCTTTCGAAGAAAGCACATCAGTCTCGGCAGCTTTCCAAATCCGGAACAAGCCTCTGCCGTCTACGCAGACGGAAGGCTTCTTCTTGAGCACGTAGAAATCAGCCTTGACGATTATGCCTCTGTTTCAAATCTTCCTTATGACAAATTCATTATACTATTAAATTTTCGGGACAACGGCCTCTATTTCCCGACACCAATCTATCTTCGAAAGCAATACTTTGAGTACTATCTGACAAAGGATGAGATTCTGAAATTTGACCGCGACGACCTGTTCTTTTACGCATCCCATAAAATTCAGCAAAAAGGCGGATATCTGTTCGTGAGTGACTACGGAAGCCAGTACAGCATCCTGACCCGGTACGGCATCCACCCGTTTGCCGTTTACGGAAGGGATTACAGCATGGAAAATGATGACCGGCTTGACTACCGCTATTCAAACATCCGCATCATAAACAATTATATCGGCGTCCACATGGAAACAACCACCACAGGAAAAACGGTATATCATACAAAAATACATGTCCGCGGCGATTATATTGTCGGAACCTACAGCACAGAAGCCGAGGCTGCAATCGCTTATAACAAGGCAGTTGACCTATTACAAAAAAACGGCTTCAAAAAGGCTTTTGCAAAAAACTATATTGTCAGCATGAACAAAAGCCAATATGAATCCGTTTATCAATCTGTTTCTATATCCAAAAAGCTTACAGCGCTTGTACCATAGTGGAAAGCTCCTCGTAAGTTTCCACTGTATTCATCTTCGCCCGCAGCTTCGCCGAATCCGGCATTCCCTGCGTATACCATGCGATATGCTTTCGCATTTCATGAATTCCGGTATACTCACCCTTATATTCTACCATCAAGGCCGCATGTCGAAGCATCATCAACTTTTTTTCCGCAATATCCGGCTTTTGCAGATGCTCCCCCGTTTCAAGATAATGCTTAATATCTCTGAAAATCCACGGATTTCCCTTCGCAGCCCTGCCAATCATCACACTGTCACAGCCGGTCTGTTCTTTCATATTTAGCACATCCTCACCACACGCCACGTCTCCGTTTCCGATTACAGGGATAAATACTGCTTCCTTTACCTTGCGAATCACTTCCCAGTCTGCCTTTCCCTGATAATACTGCTCTCTTGTCCTGCCATGTACCGCAATTGCGGATGCGCCTGCCTGCTCCGCTGTTTTCGCTATAACCGGTGCATTTTTATTTATTGTATCAAAACCTGCACGTATTTTAATCGTAACCGGAATACGAACAGCACTGACAAGGGCATGCACAATCTCTCCGGCAAGCTCCGGGTTCTTCATAAGTGCTGAGCCTTCCCCATTGTTTACAATCTTCGGAACCGGACACCCCATATTAACATCCAGAAAATCAAAGCCTCTGTCTTCGAGTCTCTTTGCCTGCTCTGCCATCAATGCCGCCTCGCTTCCGAATATCTGCACGCCAATCGGCTTCTCCCGTTCGTCCGTCATCAACAATGGTTCTGTATTTTTATTATTGTAATACATCCCCTTTGCGCTGACCATCTCGGTATATACAATGTCACACCCCATCTCTTTACATAAGAGACGAAATGGCAGGTCACAGATACCTGCCATTGGTGCCAATATAATCTGATTGGTAAAATCCATCGTTTCGTCCTTTACTGTTTCTCATAAATTAATTGCAGACCTTTTAATGTCAGATTCGCGTCATAGATATCAATCACATCCGTATTTTCCGCAATCTGCTTTCCAAGACCGCCGGTTGCCACAACCTTGATGTTGTCGATATCGGATGCCTCTTTCATTTTCCGGACGATATATTCCGTCTGTCCGATATAGCCGTAAAAGACTCCCGCCTGCATACTTGTAACCGTATCCTTTGCAAGAATCGTATCCGGTTTTCGGATTTCGATCTCCGGAAGCTTTGCGGCACCTGTCCAGAGTGCACTTGCTGCCAGCCGGATTCCCGGTGATGTCACGCCGGAGTGGAAGATTCCGTCTGCAAGAACCAGATCATGTGTGGTCGCCGTACCGAAATCCACTACGATAACCGGTCCTCCATAGATTTCATATGCAGCTACTGCATCAACCAGACGGTCCGCTCCCAGTGTCTTCGGATTCGGAATTGCAATATTGATTCCGGTTTTAATGCCCGGTGCAACGATAATCGGTTCCAGATTCAGGTATTTTATAATTCCGCTTGTCAGAGAATGCATCACCTTCGGCACAACGGACGAGATGATGACTGCACTGATATCCGCGGTCTGCAAGCCCTGTATAGACAGCCATTCTGAGAAAAAAATGCCATATTCATCCGAGGTCCGAGCCGTACCCGTCGTCATGCGAAATGTTTTAATTAGTTGCTTTTCCTGAAATAACCCGACTGTTATATTTGTATTTCCTACATCAATTGCAAATAACATAGCTCCTCCTAGCTTAAGAAAAATGTCTGAAAATACAATTCAAGCTGTTCAAACAATTCCCGTTTTTCGCTTTGCAGCTGCTTTACCTTCAAACCACAGCCTATCTCATCATACAAGATGTCTTCCTCCGCTGCATCGGTGAGTATATTCAAGTTGCCGGCAGAATCAAATACAAGCATAATAATTCCGCCCACATCCTCCGTAAATAAGGTGCACATAATGCGCAACTCCTTTTTTACCGCAGAGGGAAGATTCTCAAAATCATCATTTAAATAATATTTTTGTTTATACTTTGATGCACTGCACAAAATAATCTCATCTTGATACATCACATTTCCTTTCAAGCTCTCATGAATTTCAGCCGATTACATCCGACATATCATAGAGCCCTGCTGTTTTTCCTGCCAGAAATTTTGCTGCTTCCACTGCTCCCTTGGCAAATACGGATTTTGAATATGCCGTATGTTTAATCTCGATCACTTCATCAATACCTGCGAAAATAATCTCGTGCTCGCCCACAATCGTTCCGCCGCGCACAGCCGAAATACCAAGCTCTTTTTTGTCACGCTTTTTCCGAATCTGAGAACGATCATATACATATTCGTATTCGTTATTTCTTGCATCATTTATCACATCCGCAAGTGCCAGAGCTGTTCCCGACGGAGCATCGACCTTCTGATTGTGATGCTTTTCAACAATCTCAATATCATAGCCTGCCGGTGCAAATACATTTGCTGCCTGCACAAGCAGTTTCATAATCGTATTGATACCGAGACTCATATTCGCAGATTTTAAAATTGCGACCTTTTCAGAACAGATTGATACCTTATTGAGCTGCTCCGGTGAAAGCCCCGTTGTACAAAGCACAACCGGAATCTGTCTTTTAACCGCATACTCAAGCAGCTTATCAACGGCTGCCGCTGCCGCAAAATCAATAATTACATCTGCATCCACATCACATGCCTCGATATCCGTAAATACCGGATATCCGTTTTCTCTATTGTCCACTACATCGATACCTGCAACAATCCGGGCATCTGCATCGTCCTTACAAATTCCTGTAATGACCTGCCCCATCTTTCCGTTACAGCCATGCATGATTATCCGAACCATCTGTTTTCCTCCTGCTATCCTTCCTGTATTATACAAGTGCAATTCCGAAATCGGTCATTGCTTTCTTCAGCTTCTCCACATGCTCCGGCTCCATCTCTGTAAGCGGCATGCGGAGATTTCCCTCACAAAGTCCCATCAGTTCCACTGCCTTTTTGACCGGAATCGGATTGACCTCACAAAACAGTGCTTCACAAAGCGGAATTGCACGAATCTGCAAATCTCTTGCCCCCTTGACATCGCCGTCCAGATATTTCCGTACCATGTCGTGCGTCTGCTTCGGAGCCACATTTGCAAGCACAGAAATCACACCCTTTCCTCCGAGGGAAAGAATCGGAAGAATCTGGTCATCATTTCCGGAATATACATCCAAACTGTCGCCTGCCAGATTCACAAGGCGTGCCACCTGTGAAAGATTACCGGTTGCCTCCTTGATTGCAACAATATTCTTGACATTTTTTGCAAGTGTAACCGCTGTCTCAGGCAGAATATTTGTGCCGGTTCTGCTCGGTACATTATACATAATGATTGGAAGTGTCACGCTGTTGGCGATTGCCGTGTAATGTGCAATCAGCCCTTTTTGTGTTGCCTTGTTATAGTATGGCGTAACAATCAGCAATCCATCCACACCGTATTTTTCTGCCTCCTGAGACAGATAAATCGCTGTATTGGTACAATTGGAACCGGTACCTGCAACGACCGGAATACGTTTATTGACAACCTCTGCACAGAAGCGGATACACTCCAAATGCTCCTCATGTGTCAGCGTCGAGGACTCACCGGTTGTACCGCACACAACGATACAATCCGTTCCCCCTGCAATCTGAAACTCAATCAGCTCGCGAAACCTATCATAATCAACAGAACCATCCTTCTTAAACGGTGTAACAATCGCAACCCCTGAACCTGTAAAAATCGACATACTCATATCCTCCTTAAAATTATACTAAAAAGAAAGCTGGCACCGATAAAGTGCCAGCTTGAAATATCATAATTCCGGTAGCGCTCCATCTGCATGCAAACAAATGACAGTCATACAGTTCTTAACTGCACAACCAGAATCTCGGAGCTTAGACTTCCGACATCCTTCGGCGGCCTCCCCTTTTCTATGCGTTCCACTGTTCTAAGACATTCCGCAAAGTACTATTGAAACCCGCACCTCTACTCAATAAAAATTATAGATAGTATAGCATTGTTGTATTTATATGTCAATCTCTATTCCAAACATTCCATTTTGCTGACTGACACTTCGTATGCAACCTTGTTCACGATTTCATCATTTCCGATTTTTTTCTGATATTCACGGCTTTGAATTCTTCCCCATACTGCTACATGCTCTCCGACTGCAAGCTTGCCTGCAAATCTTGCATTTCTGCCCCAGCAGATACATGGAATATAATCCGATTTTCCATATGCGCGGTTGACTGCCAGTAAAATATCCGCAATCTCTCTGCCGAGCGGTGTCATACGGTATATCGGTTCCTTACATATGTACCCATCCAGATAAATCTGATTCGGCTTGTTTTCCCGATCATCCACTTCGTCCACAACCTCAATCTCGCGGACAAATACGGACAGGATCAGACGGTTTTTATTCTCCTCGTGCTTGTTATACGAACGAAACTGTCCTTTCGCCAAAACCTTCTGCCCGATATGTGAATTCTCCACGTCAAATAACCGGTCAGAAACCATCAAAGGAATTACATCGTGCGCATCGCTTAATCTGCTGACAACCAAATCCACCATATAAAATCCTTCCCCGAAAATTTCATGGCTGAACCGAAAGTCCGATACGATTTCTCCTGCTACTACCACCTGATTGTTGTTCAAAATTTTCTCTGTCATATTTTTCCTCCTTCATAATGTAGCGCCCTCCGATTTGTTTTAATCCCCATTCAAATCGAGAGTTAATTTATTGTACATTTACAATATATGCTATAGATTCTTTAATATGACAACAAAATTTATTTTATTGTTTTTTTAAGTTCTCTGTCGAAGCACCTCGTACGCAATAACGGCTGTTGAAACTGCCGCATTCAACGATTCCACCTTTCCCTTCATCGGAATCCGGATTAAATCATCTGCCAGTCTGCTGACTCTTTCCGAGAGTCCGTTCCCCTCATTTCCGATTAAGAACGCACAGGCTTCCCGAAAATCCTTCTCATAAAAGCTTCCGCCGTCCAAATGTGCGCCATAAATTTTCACGCCTTGTTCACGAAGCTTCAAAATCTCTGTCTCCAGATTATCTGCCACATAAAACGGGACGCGGAATACCGAACCCATCGTCGAACGTATGACCTTGGGATTATAAACATCCACCGTATCAGTGCTCATTAAAATCCCGCTCACACCGGCTCCTTCTGCTGTCCGGATAATTGTTCCGAGATTGCCCGGATCCTGCAAATGCTCAATAATCAATATAAACGGTCTTTCCTCTGTCGAAAACAGATCTTCCGGCGTATAGGACGGCATAGAAACCTCTGCGAGTATTCCCTGCGGCGTATTCGTATCTGACATACCGGAAAACACGGAATCCTTTACAACTTCAACCGGTATGTCACGGTCTGCAATCATATCCGCATATTTCTCTCTGCCGCTCTCCGACACATAAAGTGCCGCAAGCCACGTTTTCGGAATCTCCCGGACCACACGGATTCCCTCTACAAGAAACACCTGTTCCTCCCTGCGAAACCGTGCCTGCTGCATAAGCTTTTTTATTCGTTTTACTTTATCGTTTGAGGCTGAAGCAATCACTGTTTTTTCTCCGTTTCATCTGTAACACTTATATTTTCTTCTCCGAATTCACTGCGCAGTTTTTTCAAAAGTTCATTGTTCACAAACACCTTATAACGATCCGGAAGCTGTTTTACCTTCGCGATTTTTTTCTCGCGTTCCTCCTCCGTAGGCGTAATCATAATCTTCGTGACAGTCCGGCCGCGATGCTGCTCCAATATCCGATACAGACGTTCTATCTCACTTTCATATGTCTGCATATCCGGAAACCGTATCCACAGCTTCTTTTTCTCCGCATCAAGATCCTTCCGGATATCCTCAAGTAATATCATGCTTGAAAACAAAAGCTTGCCGCCACGTTCATCAATCGAGGCATTACCCCTTATAATAAGCTTTGCATCTTTCACAAGCTCCTCCTTATAGGTCCGATAGTCTCTTGCAAACACGACGACCTCCACAGTACCATATAAATCCTCAACGGATAAAAATGACATCTCATCACCGTTTTTCGTAATCTTCTTTGTTACAGCCTCTATAATACCGCCTATCGTATAGCTTTCCTTGTCCTTTACTCGTTCGGTACCTTCAAAAGCACCTTCTGTCTCATCAGAATCATCTTCATCATCAACAATAAAGTCCGTCGATTTTGCCGTAACATATTTTTGAAGAATATCCAAATCATCATCCAGAGGATGTCCGCTTATATACATGCCGAGAATTTCTTTTTCCTTCGCTAAAAGCTCCTCCTTCGAATACTCCTCCAAATCGGGATACCGGATTTCGAAATCAGACTTTTCCTCCTCCCCAAGAAAATCAAGCAGCGACATCTGACCTGACATCTCACTTTTTTTGTCCTTGGAAACCTGCTCCAAAATCGCCGGATAAACCGTCATCATCTGTCGGCGGTTATACCCGAATCCATCAAACGCCCCTGCAAGAATAAAGCTCTCAATCGTACGCTTATTTGCCTCCTTGCTCGACAGCCGGTTCACAAAATCTTCCAGACTCTTAAACTCGCCGTTTGCCTGTATCTCCGCATAAATCACATCCGTCACGCCGTCTCCGACACTTTTTAGCCCGGAAAGCCCGAACCGGATTGCATTTCCGTCCACGGTAAAATCTCCGCTTCCCTTATTGATGTCCGGCGGCAGAATCCGGATTCCCATCGACTTACAGGTCTGAATATAAGCGCTCATCTTAGATGGATTTTCACGCACAGAGGATATCAGCGCCGCCATATATTCCACAGGATAATAAATTTTCAAATATGCAGTCTGGTATGCCACAACTGCATAAACGGCTGCATGGGATTTATTAAATGCATAGTTTGCAAAATCAACCATATCATCAAATATCTTATTGGCAGTCTCTTCCGAAATTCCGTTTTTGACACAGCCCGGTACACCCATCTCCTCATTGCCGTATACGAAATACTGACGTTCCTTATCCATTACATCCGCTTTTTTCTTTGCCATGGCACGCCGTACTAAATCGGAACGCCCCATCGAATATCCGGCAAGCTCCATCACGATCTGCATAACCTGCTCCTGATATACCATACAGCCATATGTAGAAGATAAAATCTTCTCAAGCTGCGGTGCATCATACTCGATATTTTCCGGATGTTCACGATTCTTAAGATATGTCGGTATAAAATCCATAGGTCCCGGCCGGTACAGCGAAATACCCGCAATAATCTCATCGAGGTTTTTCGGCTTCAACTGCTTCATAAAGCTCTTCATACCGGCACTCTCAAGCTGAAATACACCGTCCGTCTTTCCTGCGGAAAGCATATCATAAATCGCCGGATCCTTGTAATCAAGCTCCGACAATTGAATATCAACACCATGGTTTTCCTTGATACGGTCGAGTGCATCCTGTATCACGGTCAGATTCCGCAATGCAAGGAAATCCATCTTTAAAAGCCCAAGCTCCTCGACCGGATCCTTCTCATACTGGGAAACGATTCCGCCATCCACGCTTCGGGCGAGCGGAATATATTCCTCAATCGGTTTTTGACCGATGATAACTCCTGCCGGATGAACACCCGTATGCCTTTGCAGACCTTCAAGCTTCATCGCCATGTCAACAAGACGCTTTACATCCGGTTCCTCCTCATACATCTGCTTTAAGTCGGGACTGATCTGCAGCGCCTTTTCCAGCTTAACCTCCTTTCCGTTCGGAAGCTTCGCCGGAATCGCCTTTGCTACCCTGTCACAAAGACCGTACGGAAGCGCCATTGCGCGTCCGACATCGCGCACACACATCTTGGCTGCCATCGTTCCGAATGTAACAATCTGAACGACCTTATCCGCACCATATTTTTGAATCACATAATCAATGACCTCCTGCCTTCGGTTGACGCAGAAGTCAATATCAATATCCGGCATCGACACACGCTCCGGATTCAAAAAACGTTCAAACAACAGACCGTATCGAAGCGGCTCAATATCAGTGATTGCAAGACAATAGGATACAATGGAGCCGGCAGCAGACCCCCGTCCCGGTCCGACCGGAATCCCGTTCTTCTTCGCATAATTCACAAAATCCCAGACAATCAAAAAATAATCGACAAAGCCCATCTGTCGAATCATATTTAATTCATAGGAAAGTCTGTCCTTTACTTCCTCTGTCACCTGCTTGTACCGTTTTTTCGCGCCCTCCTCACAGAGCATCGTCAGATAAGAAAAGGAATCATACCCTTTTGGCACATCGTATTTCGGGAGCTTACGCTCACCAAACACAATCTCGACATTGCACATATCTGCAATCTTATTTGTATTTTCAAGTGCCTCTTTCGCATACGGGAACAGTTCTTCCATCTCCTCAGCCGATTTCAGATAATACTGTCCTCCCTCATAGCGCATACGGTTTTCATCATTAACCGTCTTACCGGTCTGGATACAGAGCAGAATATCATGTGCTTCCCAATCCTCGGCATTGATATAATGCGAGTCATTTGTTACAACCATCGGAATGCCGGTTTCCTTTGACAATTGCATAACTCCCATATTAACTGTCCGCTGAGCAGGAATTCCGTGATCCTGCATCTCCAAATAATAATTTCCTTCC
The DNA here is from genome assembly GCA_964563955.1 of uncultured Bacteroides sp. Classification (GTDB taxonomy): domain Bacteria; phylum Bacillota; class Clostridia; order Lachnospirales; family Lachnospiraceae; genus Coprococcus_C. Next base: position 124,182 of record CAZLZH010000001.1, read on the forward strand.
CCGAATATCTCCAGATGGCGAAGCGCTGCTTTTTTTGCCGCTTCATACTGCTCCTGCCGAAGGTCAGTCGCCACCTCTCCCGCAAGGCAGGCGGAAAGCGCAATAATTCCTTCATGGTACTGCTCTAAAACCTCCATATCAACACGCGGTTTATAGTAATATCCCTCTGTATATCCACGTGTCACAATCTTACAAAGGTTATGATAACCAATATCATTTTTGGCAAGCAGGACAAGATGATAGTATCGATTCTCGCCCTTTACGACCTCCCTGTCAAAACGGGAGCCGGGCGCCACATACACCTCGCACCCTATAATCGGTTTGATATTATGTGCCTTACACGTCTTATAAAATTCTATAACACCATACATGGCACCGTGATCTGTAATGGCGAGAGCCGTCATGCCCAGCTCCTTCGCCCGTGGCACAAGCTCGGATATTTTTGCAGAACCATCCAACAGACTATATTGCGTATGCACATGTAAATGAGTAAATTGCATTTATTTTTCCCTCTCAATAATCATCTCTGTACGGAAAAAGATACTTTATGAACGGCAGATGCTTTGCCAGTTTTTTTCTGCGAAGCGGTATCACCTCGTAATTCCGAATATAATAAAGTGTATACGCCTCGCCTTTTTCTGCAAGCATCGTCAAATATTTTTCAAGCAGCTTTGCAGAATCGGGATGTAAAATCTTTGTAGCGCGGCCTTTATTGTAATAGGCAAGCGGCTGACCGTCATTATAATTTTCCTTATTGTAAATCTTACAGGCTGCCATACGGTCACAGAACATCTCGATTACATATTCCTTCGGCATCTTACATCCAACCAGCATTTTTGTTTTATCCACACTGTAATCAATCCAGTACTCAAGATGATGCTTATTTCTTCCCTTGTGATGCAGCCATGCAGAAGTATATCCCTTATCCTCCCGCTCCGCATCGTTCGGGCTTCGGTTTCCCTGATAATACTTTGCGCCCATCGAAAATTCTGTCCATGAATATTTAGACAGGTCATGTAAAATTCCCTGTTTGTAAAGTCCTACGGCAAAACAGTGCCGCATAACCATCGCCTTATGAGCATTGATTGTTCTAAGATGTTCTAACCACTTCATGTCAATCCTTCTTCCTGATTCGTCCTTTTCCCGCCTGATTATGCTTCTATGATTTCTATCTGACACATTTCCATTGCCTTCAATGCATTTTTATGACTTTCCGGTGTCACACCGGCACATGCCTTTGCAAGCACCCTCACACATGCCTCCGGAAGTACAGTTTTCACAAGCATCGCATTGCTGATAACACAAATATCCGTACAAAGACCACACAAGGTAATCTCATCATAGCCTTCCTTCTTCACGTATGTCATAAGCTCTGTGCTCCCGAATGTTCCTTTTTCAAACACGCGCCTGCCAGCCGTAAGTTCTCGAAGCTCATCGCAGATTTCAAACCCTTCCGTTCCCTTGATACAATGCGGAACCGGAAGCTTCTTTCCTTCCTGCGTATCCATATAATTTTCATGATGCGTATCCATCGTAAACACAATATCCACGCCTTCTTCCGCCGCCTGTCTGACACTTTCCTGCACAGCCGGAATAATCCCGACTGCCTCCTTTGTGCCAAGCGCTCCGGAAATAAAATCATTCTGCATATCTACAACAACCAATAAACGTTTCATATTCTCCATCCTTTCTATTTCTTTTCCTGAAACTGTTCCAAAAGTCCCTCTGTAACAGTTATATGATTTTCATGATCGATAAAAACCGCTTCCGCATCATATTTTTCTAAAAGCGGCAGCGACTTGTCGATACCCAGTACAAAGCAGGCGGTAGAAAGCGCGTCACTGTAAATTCCGCTCTCGCACACAACCGTGACGGATGCCAGACCCGCATCTGCCGGATATCCCGTTTTCCGGTCTAAAATATGATGATATCTTATGCCATCTGATTCCTTGTATTTTTCATAATCTCCGGAGGTGGATATACAAAGCCTGCTTCCTGACGAAAATGTGAGATATCCGATCATCTCATCCTGCGCTCCCTTCGGATCCCGGATTCCGATACGAAAATCCTCACCGTCATCCTTTTCACCATAAATCAATACGCTTCCACCGACACTGATTGTTGCTCCCGCAACATCAAGCTCCTTCAACCTCTGTTCCAAAACATCAAGTGCAAAGCCCTTTCCGACAGCTCCAAGATCAAGAATCATATCTGGTTTCTCAATCGTAACCGTCCGATTCACATCATCAAATGAAAGCATCTCATACCCGGTTTTTTCAAGGGCTTCCTTAATCTCCGTTTCCTCCGGCACGCGAAATTCTGTTTCGTCCGTACTTTCAATATTCCAAAGCATTGCAAGCGGCCGCAGCGTAATATCCAGTGCGCCGTTGCTGTCAACACACACATGATATGCCTGTCGGATTGCCGTATACAATTCATCCTCCGGTGTATACGTCTCTCCCGCCGCATAAGTATGATTAAGCTTATACAGTGCACTATCCTTTTCACGCCAGGATATAACCTTTGTATCCAGTCGTTCTAACTCTGCTTCCAAATCTGCATATACCTGTTCCTTTGAATCATACAACGTGACAGAAACCGAGGTTCCCATAGCAAAGCTATACGAGGTTTCAGACTGTCCGGCAGTATGCGGGGCATCCTCCCGGTTTTTCAAGCTCCACTGATAAATTCCAATCAGAACTGCCGCAACAAACAGCATACATATAACAACTAATAATTTCTTTCCGTTTTTTGCTTCCATAGGCTAATGATGATACCCTTCCATGCGCGTTGTATATTCATCCAATCTTGCCTTCAGCTTCTTATAATCCTTTTCCTTCAGTTCACCCTGATCGTTTAATTCCCGTAATTTCTGCTCCGCGTTTTTCCTTGCCGAGATTGCAAGATCCTTGTAATTGTTCTCCAAATTAATTTGGATTTCATGAAACAACGCTTCTATTTCCTGTTTTCCGTTTTTCTTCTTTGCGCCGAACAACGTCTGCCTCCTTTGCCTGTTTCCTGCCATATCTTTTACAATCATAAATCCAAAACAACCGATTTGCAACACATTTTATTGAAACTCCCGACGCTTTTTGCTAAAATGCGTACTAGGATTTAACAAGGAGGATGAGCCATGCTGTTAGCATGTCAAAATATAACAAAAGCATTCGGAACAAAAGAAATTTTACAGGATGTATCGTTTCATGTAAATGAGAAGGAAAAGCTTGCCATTGTCGGCATCAATGGTTCGGGCAAAACGACACTGTTAAAAATCATCATGGGAGAAGAAACGGCAGACAGCGGTCAGGTAGTTCTTGCAAAGGATACAACCATCGGCTATCTTTCCCAGCATCAGGATATCTCCTTTGATAATACAATCTACGGCGAAATGCTTGCAACAAAGCAGGCAGTCATTGATATGGAAGCAAATATCCGCAGATTGGAACAGGACATGAAACATGCGGAAGGTGAAGAGCTCGAAAAAATACTGGAATTATACAATCGCCTCTCAAGCAAATATGACCACGACAACGGATATTCCTACGAAAGCGAGATTAACGGTGTCTTAAAGGGGCTCGGATTTGATTCCGCAGACTACAATCGCCACATCAACACATTATCGGGCGGTCAGAAGATGCGGATTGCACTCGGCAGACTTCTGCTCACAAAACCGGATATCATCATCCTGGATGAGCCAACCAACCATCTGGATATGCCGAGCATTACCTGGCTCGAAGGGTTTTTATCCTCATATCCCGGCAGTGTCATCTTAGTCAGCCACGACCGATATTTTATCGACCGGATAGCCTCTAAAATTATTGAGATTGACAACAAAAAAGCGACCGTTTACAACGGAAATTACAGCTTTTATGCTGAAAAGCGTGCAGAAATCCGTGCAGCCATGATGAAGGCATACTTGAATCAGCAGCAGGAAATCAAGCATCAGGAAGCCGTCATCACCAAACTGAGACAATTCAACAGGGAGAAATCTATCCGGCGTGCTGAAAGTCGCGAAAAGATGCTGGACAAAATAGAGGTACTTGAAAAGCCGACAGAGGTTGCCTCCGAAATGCGCCTGTCACTGACACCGGCTGTTGAAAGCGGCAACGATGTTCTCACGGTAGAAGGGCTCAAAAAATCATTCGGTGCCAATACGCTGTTTGAAAATCTTGACTTTGATATAAAGCGCGGCGAAAAAATTGCCCTAATCGGTGGAAACGGGACCGGAAAAACTACCATTTTAAAAATGATTAACCATATCCTGCCAAAGGATTCCGGCACCATCACACTCGGCGCAAGAGTGCGAATCGGCTACTACGATCAGGAGCATCAGGTACTTTCACTTCATAAAACTATTTTTGAAGAAATATCCGATGCATATCCGGACCTCACAAACACAAGGATTCGAAATGTACTTGCCGCTTTTTTGTTTACCGGTGATGATGTCTTTAAAAAGATTGAAGATTTAAGCGGAGGCGAGCGCGGGCGTGTCTCTCTCTCCAAGCTGATGCTCTCTCCTTCAAACTTCCTTATCATGGATGAGCCAACTAACCACCTTGATATTCAATCCAAAAGTATATTGGAGGACGCTATCCGAAGCTATACAGGAACCGTACTTGTTGTCAGCCATGACCGTTACTTCATAAATCGGATATCAACCAGAATTTTAGAATTAAAAGACAAACAGCTATATAACTTTATCGGCAATTACGATTATTATGAAAGCCACAAGGAGCAGATTTACGCGGCAGCCCTTCCTGCCACACCGGAAAAAGAGGAAACGACAACTCAAATCAGTTCCGGCAAAGAAGATTATTTAAAGAAAAAGGAGGAACAGGCACGGCTTCGCAAAAAGGAAAATGATATCCGGAAAGCGGAACAGCAAATCGAGGAAACGGAAGCCGACATCGAAAAAATCGACGCAGAATTTATGCTTCCGGAGTACGCCACAAACTCCGAAAAACTTGCAGAGCTGTCAAAAAAACGCGAAGAGCTCGATATAAAGCTCTCCGCACTTTATGAAGCATGGGAATCCCTGCTCTCCTAAAAATATTTCTTTTCAAATTGATTGACCGGCATCGGTTTTGCAAAGTAGAAACCTTGGAACAGTTTACACCCAAGCTTTTGCATATTATCGAGCTGGTCTTTTCTTTCAACGCCCTCCGTGATAACTTCAATACCAAGCTCGTTGGAAAGCTCCAAAATCATCTCCAAAATCGTCCGGCTTCGCTCCGGGTCATCATTTCTTCTCAAAAATTCCATATCAATCTTAATCGCATCCAGATTCATATCCTGTAGCATATTAAGGGAAGAATAACCACTTCCAAAGTCATCCATAATCACACGGAAACCATATGTCCGCAATTCATCAATCAACTTCAGATTCTTTGCAGCATCCTTCATAACCGATGTCTCCGTAATTTCCAGATACAGCTTTTGCGGAGGAATTTCATAGCATTCCACAAGTGTTGTCAGTGTCTGGTAAATATCCATAAAATAGAAGTCTCTTGGTGAGATATTAACTGAGATATAATATTCACCCTTTCCATTTTTTTGCCATATCTGAAGCTGCTTACATGCCTGTTCCCATATGTACTGATCCATAGCGCTAATCAGGCCGGTGCGCTCAAACACATGGATAAAATCCTCCGGCAACGTCATCCCATACACCGGGCGGAACCACCTCGCCAACGCCTCAGCGCCAATCATGTTTCCATTCTCATCCACCTGCGGCTGTAAAAATATCTGGAGCTCCCGTTTCAAAATCGCAGCACGGAAATCATTTACCATACGTTGGTCTTCCAATATCTGCTGTCTCAACTCCTCGTCATAATACGCAATCTTATGATGATAATCACCCTTGATTGATTCAATTGCCAAAAATGCCCGATCGCAGTATGTATTAATTGGTACCTTCACATCCTTGACGAGACAGATGCCTGCATAAATATGCGCGCGGTACGTATTATCCTCGCCGATACAGCTTACCTTTTCCACAGCCTCCAGATATCTCTGATGATTAATCTTTTCCTCTCGAATACAAAGCGCAAACCGGTCAGAATTTATTCTTGCACAAATCGTATCTCCGGTTGCAAGGGAGGTAAACATATCTGCTACCGACTTTAGAAGGTCATCGCCCTTTTTCTCTCCAAAAATGTCATTTATGATTTTAAAATTCTGAATATCCGCGCAAAATATCACATATTTTACATGCGGATTTTCTCGAACCTGCTTCCCCGCTTTTTCATAAAAATAATCACCATTGTAAAGTCCTGTCAGAGAATCATGGCTGTTTCTGTAACGCTCCTCCTCCAGCCGATTGACGTGCTCGGTATCATCATGTATAACGAAATAACTTCCTATACACCGATTCTGTTCATCAAGCATCCAACGGAATTTTATCGTAAAATAGTTTTTTTCTCCATTGATTTCTGTCTCTTCCTTCCAGCTTGTATCCGGCACTTCTTTAAATGTCCGGCCGGCAAGCCAGGTTCTGTAATACTGATCCAGTTTTCTATAATTATCCTCCGCATGAAATATCTGCTTTACAAATGAATTTGCATAGACACATCTGCCCGATACCGCGAAGCATAACACACCATCATTAATCTTGTGGGCAATCATAACAAGTGTTTTCTCTATCAAGCCCTTTGGAACATAAGAAAATGTAAAATAATATACCGCTAATGCAACCAGACCATAAAGCAAAACAGAATAGTCGTATTCAAAATTGAAAATTACATGTAATATATTCACTGCAACCGCTATTAGAAAGCAATACAAAATTGCCCAATATTGCATCACATAGATGCGGGCGGCTTTTACAATGGATAAAATAAGCAGCACGATTGCAAATGTCACAAGGGAATAGCTGACAACCTTGTGATAGAGGAAAAGATATGTTTGATTTGTCAGGCTGTAATAATGATATCCTATGTCATCCGTACACAGCTTAACAGAATACAGGCATTGATTGAACATATTCACAAAATTAAGAATTGCGTCAATCACAATGAAAAACATCACAAGCAGGCGAAGCCTCTTCTTTTCACCCATCTTCTGCGTAAAATCATTAATATATATAAGGAACAGGAACAATACGATATCCGTGCACACATAATACAGCCCCTGAAAAAGAAGCACAAGCTTTTCGTTTGTGACCATAATTGTGAGTGCATACACGAATGTCATTGCGGCTGCCATGATATGCAGTCTGCTCAAATCCGTTGCAAGCTTCGATTTTTCATTTTTCTGCATGATAATCAAACGGTAAATCAATACCAGTATGATTGCAAGCATAACTCCTAGCAATAAATTTCTCACGTTAAACTCCCTTTATTCTACCGGGACATATGCATCCTCATAATCCCACACAGACATCGGCTTTGCGAAATAATATCCTTGAAACAGGTCGCATCCCATCTCCTTCAAAGCATCCACCTGTTCCTTCGTCTCGACGCCTTCCGTCACAACCTCCATGCCAAGCTGCTTCGACAACTTTATCACGCTTCGCACAATGGACATACTTCTCTCAGTGTGCATTGTCTTTCGCAAAAATCCCATATCCAGTTTTATCGTATCCATATGAATATCCTTCAACATATTCAAAGAAGAATAGCCGCTTCCGAAATCATCCATCTCGACAATAAACCCATATTTCCGAAGCTTATTGACAAGTCCGATCACATTTTTCATATCCGACATAACCGCCGTTTCCGTAATCTCCAAACGCAGATTCCGCGCCTCAATGCTATGCTTCTGTATCAGATCCGTAAACGCCTTGTAAATATCCAGATAATAAAAATCACGCGGCGATATATTCACGGAAATATAATAGTCGACATGTCCCTGCTTTCTCCAATCCCGAAGCTGGATACACGCCTTTTCCCATATGTAATAGTCAAGCTCACTGATTAAGCCTGTCCTCTCAAACAATTCAATAAACTCTCCTGGAGGAATCAGTCCTTTTTCCGGATGAATCCAGCGAACCAACGCCTCTCCTCCGCGCACGACTCCATCTACGGAAATCTGCGGCTGTAAATAAAAGCAAAATTGCCCGCCGTCAAGCGCTTCATGGAATTGTCCGATGATTTCCTGCTCCCGCAGCACATTTTCACGAAGCTTCTCATCATAATATGCAATGCAGTTTCCGACATCATCCTTAATAGACATAATCGCCATAATTGCATAATCACACATGACAGAAATCGGTATTTCGATATTGTCCACCTCATAGACACCTAAATTAATCCTCACATGGAAATTAGTATTTTGTTCTAAGTGCTCTATTCTGGAGATTTCCTTTCTCATTTCGTTCTCCCGGAATCTGTCCTTCGGCATGATAAATGCAAAACGATCTCCCGAAAGTCTGCCATACACACAGCCTTCATCCGCCCTTCGTTTCATACTGTCTGCAATTTTAACGAGTATTTCATTTCCCTTTTCTTCTCCGTAAATATTGTTTACAATTTTAAAATCATGAATATCCGTACACAACACATAATATGTCACTCCTTCATTCTGTTTCAGGAGTTCCTCTGCCTTTTTATAAAAATGCTCCCGATTATAAATTCCCGTCATCGAATCATGATCTGCCTTGTACTTTTCCTCCCTCATACGTTCCATTTCTTCTGTGTGGTCATGAATCAAAAAACAGCTTCCGATAAAGTGATTATCATATATAATCTTTTTATACTCTATATGATAGTACATTTTTTTTCCATCTATGATTGGACGATCATCCCACTCGATTTCTTCCACATCCTCCATCATCTTGTCCTGTAGCCATGAACAATAAGCCTTCTCGAACCTTTCAAGTCCTATGTCTTCATTCACACGATACATGGAACGGATTTGTTCATTCAAATATATACATTTTTTATTCAAATCAAAGCAGATAATCCCTTCGTCAACCGACCTGATAAACAATGCCAGCATATTCTCCACGAGTCCGACCGGTATATAGTAAAATGCCAGATAAGTAAGCACGACACCTAAGACCGAATA
>CAZLZH010000002.1:0-92517 GCA_964563955.1 uncultured Bacteroides sp.
TCGTTAAAAGCATCTTCCTGTGTACCTTCATATACAGACACAAATTCTGAAAAGGAAAGTGGATAAACTCTTATCTCATCACCTCTTCCTCTAAATTCCGTCAAAATATCAGAAGACAGAAATTTCGAATTACTCCCGGTTGCATACACATCCAAATTATCAATCTGTAACAGTGAATTTAATACCTCAGAGAAATCAGGCACGAGCTGAATTTCATCCAACATCACATAATATTGCTTCTCATCGGTAATTGCAGACTTTATGTGTTTATATAGAACCAATGGATCGCGCAGCTCCCTATTTTCAATATTGTCCAAAGCGATTGCTATAATATGGTCCTCCGTAATTCCCTTTTTTAGCAATTTCTTCTTGAATAATTTAAAAAGCAGATATGATTTTCCGCTTCTACGTACACCTGTAATAATTTTGACAAATCCATTCTTTTCTCTCAAGCATAACTGTTCTAAATAAAAGTCCCTTGCTATTTCCATGTTTACCTCCATTCCCCAAAAAAGAGTATATGACCATTTTTAGGAAATTATACATTGTTTACATCAAAATGTAAATATTTTAGCGACCAAAAAGTGGTAAGTTTACCAATTTTAGAAATAAAAAACAATTAAAGAAGGAGTAACGCCACGCATTTGTCCTTGCATTTGTCCCTCCTGAAATTCCTCACTATGTCCCTCCTCATATCCATGCTCAAGAGCATAATCCCTACATTTGTTGTATTCATCTGCTCCAAGTCCTCCTCTCGTTCAATATTTAAACGGGATTCCGAGAATATCGCTCACAAAATATGTCCGGACAATTTCATTTTCAAACAGCTCTTTAATGAAAAACTAAACAAATATAATATTGCAAAAAAATATTAAATACGCTATGATGAATTTAGTCTTACACCATGTGTAAAACCAAATGGCCAGTACCTCCGGAGTTTCCAATAAACAGGAGGTATTATATGTTACAAGAAAACACCGCAAAATCAGAAGATGAATTACGTTATGATAATAATGTAAAGCTTTTTCTGTCGCAAAAAATTATTCTCGCACATATTCTTGTCAATACAGTCGAGGAATTTTCGGGGTTAAAGCCTGAAGACGTAGTCTGCTTGATTGATGGTGAACCAGAAGTTTCCAGCAGACGCGTACATCCGAAAGGCTCGGAGATGGAGGATTATCTTTCGGATTCCTTGCCACGCATACAGGGGATTGGTGCGGAAGACGTCTCTGAGGACGAAGGAACGGTATTTTACGATATTCGTTTTTGTGTCTATACACCAACGAAAAGAGAACGCCTAAAGCTGATATTGGATGTGGAGGCACAGAATGATTTTTATCCTGGATACGACCTTGTTACCCGAAGTATTTATTATTGTGCCAGAATGTTGTCTTCCCAAAAGAATACGGAATTCACAAATTCTGATTATGACGAAATTAAAAAAGTCTATTCGATATGGATTTGCGTACATGTACCGAAATATGCAGAGAATACCCTGACAGAGTACCGAATTAATCAGAAAAACATTATTGGACAGTTTCCGGATAACCGCAAATACGACCTGCTGAGCTCCATATTTATTTGTCTGTCAGAGGAAATCGTCGAAAAATCGGAAAAATACAGGCTTCATCGCCTGTTGGAAACATTTTTCTCGACCGAAATAACAAAAGAAGAAAAAAGAAGTATTTTGGAAAATGAATATGCAATCATATTCAACCGTGAAATTGAGAGGAGTGTGAATGAGATGTGTAATGTAAGTAAAGGGATCCTGCAAAAAGGATATGAGCGTGGTATGGCTCAAGGCATCGAGGATGGCATGGCTCAAGGCATGGCTCAAGGCATAGCTCAGGGCATGGAGCAATTATCAAATGCTGTCTTATTTGCAAAGGAAAATCATATATCATCATTCGAAGAGCTTGTAGAACATGGCTTCTCGAAAGAAGTCGCAAAAGCTGCAATTGTGTTATTATAAATAAAAGAAGGAGTAACACCTCGCATGGTGTTACTCCTTCTTTTATAAATACACTTCCGGCTCATTCAATATGATATCCGTAATGCCCTGTTCTTCCAGTGGATTAAAATCAAGTCTTGTTCCGGTCGGTTTCTCCGGATACAGATGTCCGGACATCCATGCCCGAACCGAGTAGCCTGAAAGTTCTTCTTTCGGCATATCAATTCCTCTCCAGAACGGATGCAGTGCACTTGCCTTACAGCCTCCCTGCACTTTATACAGACAATCCGATACATGCGTATCAAGTATCCCAAGCTCCGCTGCAGGATCAAGCTCATACAGCTTCGAGAGTGATTTTGCATAAAAGGTCGAATATACAATATTCGCCTCCAAGCCTCGTCTATGAATCAGCTCTACTATTTTTTCTTCCATACCCGGATATGGATAGACGGAATTTTTAAGCTCGATATTTATCTTAAAATCAGGCTTTTCCTTCAGCGTATTCTCCAACATATCAAGCAACTCCTCTGCCACAGGAATCCGCTCTGTTCTGCCATTTCCTGCGTCGATGGACAATCCTTGCAACTCCCGATAAGTATAATCCCGTAAAAACCCGATTCGGTCCGTAGTTCGATCCACGCGCTCATCATGAAATATCATCATATAGCCATCCTTTGACAATTGGATATCCGTCTCAATTCCGGTAAGTCCCGGTATTGCAAACGCTTTTTCAAACGCTGTAATCGTATTTTCGGGATAGTTCTGGCTGCATCCCCTGTGTGCCCATATCTTCATAAATCTGCCTCCATGTCTTTGAACATCCGCTCATGCTAAGGGCGCTGCATGTCCTCAAAGCTTTCGACCCTGCTCTGTAAGAAACCTCTCCATCATATCTGCCATAAAAACAGACTCTCCGGATGTAAGCTTAAAATCACTGTTTTCATTTCCATGAAACTTCGTCAGGAAATCACTGATCTCATACCGAAGTCCATCCCCAAGATATATATCTGAAAATTTTTGAACATTCGATGCATCTTCATAATGCACCTCAAAATAAGATGTCTTCCACCACGGTGCTTCCGCTACAATGTATCCCTTTGTTCCGGATATCAGCAATCTTCCCTCAGATTTCACACCAAGTCCACATGTAAGCGTCGCAAGCGCATGTGGGTATGTAAAGCTAAGCTTCGTAAACACATCCAGTCCATTATCACCCGGTATACTGTCAAACTGATAGGATGTATAATCCTTTCCAAGCAGCTTTAATACCGGTAGCATAATATAACTGCCAAGCTCGGTAAAGCTGCCACCATACACTGTATCCGTCAGCTCTCTGCTCACAGGATTTTCAAGCTTTGTAAAGCATGCCTCGATATTCCGGATAGCTCCGATGCTTCCACTCGCTGCCACACCAAGTAGCTTCTGAAATCCGGGACAGTATGCCGTCTTAACGCCTTCAAACAGGATGAGCCCATGCCCCTTTGCATAAGCAAACAATTCCTCCGCCTCAGCTCTTTTTAATACCATCGGCTTTTCACAGATGACATGCTTTCCATGTTCAAACGCATCCTTGATATATGCGTAATGCAAGTCATGCGGTGTCGCTATATATACGACATCAATATCAGAATAAAACCGTTCAATATCCTGGTAATAATTAATCTGCCATCGGTCAGCAAACGCTTTTGCACTTTCCTGATGCGGATTGTAAACGCCCTGTGTCGTCACACCACTTACAAGCTTTGCCTCTTCTATGAACCTTGCCGCGATCCGTCCGGTTCCGATGATTCCAATCCGCTGAATATGACTGTTTACCTGTCGAAGCATCGTACTCGAAATGTCCTTCGTACGTTCCAGATACACAACCTGGCAATAATCATTTAGATAATCAAAATGTCCTGTCCAATCCGAACCAACTGTAAGTATATCAATGTTATATTTTTTTATATCTGTAAATTTTTGCCCCTGTGCTTCCTCGATGATGATCTCATCTGCAAATCCGGTTTTTCTGACATTTTCAATACGTGTCACAAGAGAATCCACGACTCCAAGCTTCCCTCTTGTCTTATCGTATTCCTCTGTTGTAACCCCGACAATCAGATAATCACCGAGCGCCTTTGCTCTCTGCAACAATCTGTAATGTCCTTCATGAAACAAATCAAAGGTTCCGTATGTTATCACCTTTTTCATCTCTTCACCCCTTCGTATTTTACATACACCCGAATCATGAATCCAGTTTCGCCATTACATATTGATGTATATTCTCCCCACTACGACCATCACTATTTGCTACGATTTCACCAAATACTTTTCGTTGCAGTTCTTCATCAAATTTCTGCCCGCTCAATTCGTGATTCAAAAATCCCTCCAATGTACAAAATGCATTTTCCATGCATCCATATTGAAACCATTCCGAGCATATTGAGAAGCCTGATGCATGCCTCACAAGTTCCTCTCTGTCCATATTTATGCGTATCTCTTTAGCAGCACCTGTGTTTAGGTCTAATTCATAAAGTCTGTGTTCCATCTCATGATAAAAAAGCACCTGCTCCTCTCCCACTTTTCTAAGAAAATACCCCTGACAGCCACTCGGTCTATAGCTTTCATCCTTATGATAATCCATATGTAACGCAACGTCAAATGCTTTCACTTCGTCCGTCACTTTATCGATCTGAACAAATTGATTTCCCCAAAACGGAGCGAGCACCACCTTATCTTCGGTTACCGCTATACTGCCGAAAGCCTTTTGCAGACACTTACTTCCCTGCGGACGTCTGTTACATATAAAGCCATCCAATCTACAATTATATTCCCTTGCCATTCCTGTAATCGGATTCCATCTGACAACATTCGTCCCTATATATGGAAGCAGCCATACATCCTCACCATCTGTTGCCAATGCGCATGCCCCCTTATAACGCTTTGCTTCCACGCAAAGTACTTGTATATCTAACGTTTCACAGTCCAATGCAAGAACGCGGTTATCAACCGGTGACGCTATAAGCAGATACTGATTCCAGATGATTGAACCACCGATTCTTAATTCGTTTTTATCGTATACATTGATAAATTCCCGACAGCCATCCACATAGTCGACCGCATAGGTACACATATCAAACCGGACAATATACCGATAACTATTCGGTATCAGCATGGCATAATTGCCTATAATCTTAACTGAACTAAAGGCACAGCTTCTTTCAGTGGTACGTTCCAAAGATATTCTCTTTATTATTTTTTTATCACGAAGCAACAATATATCCTGTGCATGAATCGGAAATGCAAATACATCCTCTCCCATCTGATAAACAAATCCATAATATCCATTTAAAGAATATTCTGACAAGTCACAATAATATCGATATGTAAAATCCTGATTTTCAGAATAATACAATTTATTGCCTTGTAAAATCTTCCATTTCATCTGACACCCCGGCAAAAACGGTGTTATGTTCTCATACAGCCAGTCCATCTCTCCCGGAGCTCTATGTATCGCATTATTCAGTATAAACAGCGGTTTCCCTGCAATCCCAAAAAGAGTTGTCACCGATGTGCCGGTATCACCGATATATGCGTCGCAAAGAGCAATGGTTGCCTCTATGTCCGCAGTTTCATCATAAATTCCCAGTTCATGACTCAAAAAATATTCCTTAAGTCCGGCGTATCGGGCTTTGAATTCCGGTCTCACAGATTGTATCGTCGTTTCAAACAAAGGATGTGGTCTCCAAAGCAGGCAGACATCCTCTCTGCCGGAAAAACAATGAAATACATATTCCATCTTATCCATGAATGCCTCTGTATTATCCAGCATACCATGTAAGCTTGTATTGTAGAAATATACCGTCTTCCCTGATAATTTCTCTATCCAATCCTGTGGCGGCTCAGGGGGATTTTTGCAAAGCCTTATCACCCTGTCAAGCTTCGGTGAACCGAGTGCAACAAGCTTTTCCCGCGGAATCATCGAATCATAAAAGACCTTATGCCGTTCTGACTGAACTATAATATAGTCTGCATTCAAATAGGCTCTGCAAAGAGTCTGACCCTCGCTCATTCCTCCCGAAGTGACAAAATACGGAACGTACACCAGTTTTTTCGTCAACGTCTTTAGTCTCTCCGAATAAAATTCCGGTGCAACGCTTGTAACATGATTGCCATCATCATAAGGGTTGTGTATATAGATCACATCCACATGCTCTTTCTTTAGATCAAATGCTCTGTAATCCGTGATTGGAACATAGGTCGGAAATTTATCCCCTTCATAATGATACTCCGTGAGTTCCCCTTGTGCATTCTTATCATAGTATGGTATCGGCACAACATACGTTTCACAGCGGGAATCCTCCTTTGCCGCCATCCATATACTTTCCAAGGAATCCCACATAGCTGCACTATACGGCATAAATACGATTTTTTTCCTGTTCCCGGAGCCATCCTTTTGTGCTGCCGTTTCAGAACTACCTATCGTATGCCCCATCTGCAATCCACGCACAACATAATCAAGCCCAACATAATCATCCTCCTTGATAATTCCATGCAGGCAGATACTGCCCTTCTCGAAGCAGCCATCCATATATTGATTTAATTCGTCCACGGAAAAAACAGTCTCACAGGTAAAGCCTGTCGGTCCAAGCATCAGCTTGCTATCCCTGTATTTGTACTGTACATATTTGTCTTCCGTCAGCTTTATCTGATAATAATATCGACCCTGTACCCGCCTTATCGCATCTAATCTGTCCAGCGGCACTACAAGAGAATCACAGCGATATCCCCACACAAAAAGCTTTCCATCTATAATATTCGAACTAAATAATCCATCAAACACATGTTGACATGCTGTCGGCACTTCATATTCTGTGATCTGCTCTCCGCCGTCCCATTTCACGATTGCGTTACCACGTCTCGGAATCAGATAAAATGCCTTACCATCCCATGAAATAGAATTATACGCCTGTTTTTTCTCTCCGACGAAGGTAAAGCGATAGCTCTCATCCTCCAAACGAAATTCTAAGATTAAATTCGTGTGGTAATTAAGCAGATACACGCGGTTATCTGCGCAGGCACAACTTGCAGTAAACGCACATTGCTCATCAATATCCATCTGCCGAAACTCATCATAGATGCTCTTTAAATATCTGACTTCCAGTGACTCCATATCAATACAAATAATATACTTGTACAAAAAAGGGAATATATAAAGCTTGTTATGATACAAAATAGAGGTTAAAAACTTATTCTGTTGAGATTCATGTTCAATCGCTATTTTCTTCCATGCTTTTTGATCCAAATCATAGCTCCAAGGGCATCCTGCATTAAATGGCACAAGGATTAACTGTCCATCATAGAATTGTATATTCGACACCAAACCTACCGTGTTGAGATTTTCTCCGGGAATACTTCCAAGCATCTCGATCCTCCCATCGGTGATACCGATTTTACACAGAATGTTAATCTCATCCGGAAAGACATACAAAGCATCGTCTACGCACACGCAAGCTCTCGCATGAAACGGCAGATTGCCTTTTGCATCCAATCTCAATTCAACCTTTTCTATCATATCCGGTTTCTTTATTGGTATGATATCCTGAATCATAACAGGCTTTCCTAAAGTCTCAAAAAATCTTGCCTCGTAGCCCGCATCCCCATAATATGCATCCGCAAGATATGCTTCTTCTTTATATGTTAAAATATCGTCAAAAATCCCCCAGCCGGCTGCCTTAAAGCTGTCCAAAATCGTTGTGTAAGCCGTAGACAGTCTCTTATCTCCCTTCGACAGCATATCCAAAGCAGCGCTGTTATTTCTCCACATCAAAACAAAACGATCCCTATGTTTTTCAAAAAACTGAATCGTCTTTTCTATTTTAGCTATGGCATTTTTGCCGCCTTGTGAAAAAGCCTGTGTCGTTACATTATAAACCACAAGCTTCTTACAGCCTCCACGCTCATCAGCAAGAATCCTCTTCCATGCCGCAGGCAGTTTATCGAATACGATTTTCCTCTTTTGCGTAACCTGTCCCGAGATAAGAACCTCATCGGAGATTCCACCTGCCTTGATTTTATCCTCCCACAATGCTCTTGTAGCCGCTCCCGCAAATTCTGTCAAGCGTTCAATATAGGCTCTGCGGGTGCCTTCCGATGATAAAATTACCTCATCCGCATGGAACAATCCCGGAACGGTACAAAAATACTGCATCGTCTGATATACCTTCCCATTCTGAAGGTCGATTTCATCCATCGTAAACCACGGCATATAGATAAGCTTCTCTGTATATTGCTTCAGATTCTTCGAATAGAAAAAAGGATGCACACTTGTCGTGTAATTACATCCATCATACGGATTTTGAAAGTAAATGATATCCGGATGTCTTTCCTCAAAATCATATGCGTCATACGGCATTACCTCCACATAATCCGGCAATTCCCCGCTCTCATCATGCATAGCTCCAAAACCACCTGCACCGTTTCGCTCATAATATGGTGGTAAGATCACATAGACATTACACGCATCATCTTGTTTACATGTTTCCCATACGTGTTCGATCGTTGACCATGTAGACGCACGATATGGGATAATCACCACTTCCTTTTTATCATGTATATTCGTCCGTACACTATCCTCAAATGCAGCTATCACACTGTCCAATTCTTTACAGCCTGTCGTGGCAGCCGCATGCACGTCATCACAGGTATTGAAACGAACACTTAGCTGATACAATTTCTCACAGTATTCTTCTAATATCCCCACTGATATAAATCCTTCGCCATAGCCTTCTTCCAGCATCGTACCCATATTTATGGCGCCCTTTTGACAGGTTTCGAGCAGCTGAAATGCTTTGTCGAAATCGCCTCTAAGAACCGTAGAAGCAATCTGCTGATGTGCCTTTCCCATAAGCTCTGCAAACCTCACGGCTCTTTTGCCCGGCTTGTTACTTGGCAAACGTTTTATCTCCTTAAGATCCTCCGGATCATATTTGTATAAAAATTTGTAATCTGGAATATTTTCTATGCAGAATTCTTCCTGTTCCCGAAAACACGGATATTCGTGTGAAGCTCCACCCTTTCGAATCTCCATATAATTTCTGTATTCAATATAGAGCATGGTGTCGTATTCGGCGGATACTGGAATTTCCAGTCCTTCAAACGGGAGCTGGATGGATTGTCGAAAGCAGGATATCGGATACGTTTTATTACCGCTGCTTGCCCATATCGGAGCAAGCATGACCTTTGTAGCCTTCTCCGGTCCATAAACGGCACACACCGCCTCTGAGGCTTGATACACCTGCATCACCAGATCTGCATTGCGGTCAAACCTCATACCGCTTAGCTGTTCGAGCTGTAGCAGCATCTCATCCAGCTGTTCTCGGTCCAAACGGTCATCCTTCAAGCACTCACGAAAGCTTAGGATCGCCTGTAACAGGAATTTATGCGCCTCCTGCTCTTTTCCCTCCGGTGCCATATAATCAAGCGGAAATATGTCAATCCCCGCAATCAGATAACATTCATGATATTTTTTTAAAAAATCATCATCGAAGCATGGTATACGACTGTTATCGATTCTGGTTAAAAAATCATCCTTTGTGGTGTGGCAGTTCTTTATCAAATAATTGGACGGCAACTCTTTTTCGGCAACCTCGATAAATTTCATATAATCATCCCGCAGCATACAGATATCAAAGTCATCATCCCACGGAATATAGCCTCCATGCCGTACCGCACCGAGAAGCGTACCATAATCAGCAAACCAGCGAAGATGATACTTCCTGCACACCTCCACCACGTCCAGATACACTTCTAGCTGCGCTGCCCACATACGTTTCATCAAGCCGGAAACATAAAAGCCTTCTCTTATTTCATCATCAAAATATTCATATGGAAATTCCATACAGGTACCTCGCACATCTCTTTCATTTTTATCGCTTTCCACTCAAACAGGCGTTTACTATGTCCGTCACGGTTTCTTGTGAAATTGTTTCTGTCAACAGTCTGCCAACTTGACTTGAAACAAGCATATGATCATTTTCATCCTTACCCAGATAAAATGGATTTTGTTGAATATCCGGTATTTGTTCCAATATAATATCTTTCAAGTCCTGCATTTCTTTTACCGGAAGCATAGATTGTTTCATATATGCCATAAAACACTCTACAAATACTTTCTCGTAAAAATTATATTCTATCTCATCCTTAAATTTGGAATACAAGTTCATCTGCTTTGTTTTATCCAGCAACAGCTTCTGCACCTGTAATCTATCCAGCATATTTTTGTTTTGTCCCGTAATTCCTGTCGGGTTTACAAACCAATGATAATACGATGCCTCTGTTATATATAATTTCTTACAAAGCAATAACATCAAGAATCCGACATAATTATCCTCATAACACAGACCTTCCGGATACCAGATCCTATATTCCTGAAAATAGGATTTTTTGTAAATTTTATTCCACGGATACACATTTGTACGATACTCGCGTAAAAGCAGCGTCCGCATGTCATCATTTTGAATATCGAAAATGCCGTTCTTTCCCTTCTGATCACTTAATGTTGCCCCATATTGTCTTGGTCTGTCAAATCCGCAGATTGCCAGATCGCATCCTTGAATAATACCATTTACATATAGATCCTCATACATTTCCGGCGCTATCCAATCGTCCGAATCTACAAACGCGATATAGTCGGCATTTGCTTTCTCGATTCCAATATTCCGTGCACGGCTTGGTCCCCCCTTTTGCTCCAGATCTATAACATGGATATTGTTCGGATATTGTTCTTCATATGTTTTAAGTATGGATAAGGTACTATCCGTCGATGCATCATTGACCAAAATCACTTCCATATTCTCAATTCCAATTGTTTGATCTATGATACTTTTCAAACATCGTTCTACGTAATTTTCCACATTATAACAAGGAACAATCACACTCAAACGCGGTTTCTTTCCTTTCCCCATAAACCCTTCTATCGATTTGATATGTCTTTCCATATTGTGAAAATACGCTCTCATTAAAGAATATGCCTGATTCATTTGACAATAATTATTTTCATGCAGATCAAACAAATAATCCAACAACTGCGTTGTGAGCTCCGGATTGTCCATATGGATTGCCGCATCATTCTGTATAACCGGATAAAATGTACGAATATGAGGCAACCCCAATGCCTCATTGACGCCGTATCCTCTGGCATCCTCTTCTATCAGAATCGACAATCTCCGCTGACTCATATTGTAGATATGCGCATGCACACGGAATCCGATATGGATATCGCAGTCATTATATACTGAAAATCCATCTGCATCCCCCTCGATTTCACACAACGTAATCCGATTAGGCTCCAGCATCTTCATCAATTCATCTTTTACTTCCTGATTCATTCCACGATGCACGACCAATACGAGCTCTTTGTCCTTGCCGAAGAAATGCCGCACGAAATCCATAACTTCTATCAGCTGTGGCAGATGCTCCGGATTGCCGCAATCAGAGATACATATTTTCTTTGCCTGCTTGATACCGCATCCTGTATAAGTAGTGCAATTTAGATAATCCAAATCATACCATGCAGGACAGCCTGTCATTAGAACCTGTTGATGTCCGTTATTTCTTAATACATGCATGCTTTGAAAATCCCGACATCCCAAGATTGCGGAATCTTTTTCCACACGTTTTAACAGTCTCTGCATCTTCTCCGAAAACCTGTCGTTGTATACTGTATATGGTTCACCGTCATATCCAAACCACCCCATACCGATCATCATCATCGGTATATAAATGTCCTCCAAGGAATCCCGCATAGGAGCCAGTTCCGGATAAAACTTATCACAATAACCGGGACCACCGGAAAAGACAGCGATATCATTCTCGTTGATTGCTGCCACAACATCATCCGAAAATCTTTGATTTCGACAAAACTCATGGATCCGACAATTTGGATAATAATGCTTCAATAACAGCTTTGTCCGTTCCTTGATCAGATAATCTCCCGCATTTATTTGTGCACCATGTAAGAGGGCAATCTGAATTCCATCATGCTCCCCCGCTGTCTCCGTTTCTTCGGCCATAACTAAAGCACGATATGCATCCATAATACGACAGAATTCTTTTTTGGAATCCAAAAATACATCCGCCAGCTGTTTTGCAAGCTGCGACTGCTTTTCATAAAAATGCTTATCCTCGCGGTACCGATCGATCAACGCTGCCATTTCCTCGTAGCTTTCACATTGAAAAGCCTTGCCGACCACTCCGGCTACATCCCCATAATTGACTGTTACAACCGGAATACCTTTGGACATCGCCTCAACAGCGGATGTTCCGCCGCCTCGTCTGATAGGATTCACATATAGATCAAAGTGTTCGATACGAGACAGAATGTCATCGCAAAAGCCAAGATATTTTACCTTATCCTTTAACGTCTCATGTCCACTCAGCTTTTCCGAAAGCTGCTCGCATTTACCCAACAGCCCGACAAAGATTTGCTCCGTATCGCACCGTTCCAGCATGCAAAGAAACTCATCTGTGACCTCTTCATCCAATCGTCCTCCAACGACTGCGATGGCAAATGCATCCTCCGGGATACCGATCTCGTTTCTTGTAACGGTTTCCTTCTGTTCCTTCAAGGAATATGTAAAAAATCCCGGAATCACTTTTTTCTTATCAATCCCCATTGCTTCCATAATCGGCATGTTTTGAGGAATCTGCTTTTCATCGAACATTTGATAATCCGATAATGTCATAGCCAATGTAGATGTCAGTGTGCCGACAGTCAGCACCGGGACAAGCTCATTTGCAAGACCGGCAAATAGGCTGGTTCCACCGACCAATACGATGGCAGATGGCTTTAACCTGTAAATCGCGTTCAACAACTGTTGCATTTCATCCAAATTCGGCATATCTTTTTCACATTGATAGAACGGAATCGTATGATTCTTCCAATTCACATGATTGAGATTCACATATGTATCAATTTTATTCCCCGCATAGCCCCCGAAATAATGGACAGCTCCCGCCATGGACAGCATCTCTGCTGTATTGATCAACAATACCTTCTTTTTAGTACTCTGCAAAATGGCACATCTATCCAAGACCGTTTTCGTAGGTCCATGTGCTTCACTCAAAAATTGCTCCACTAAAACGACCACTGTATCCGGGTCTCGTTGGTCTGCCGGTATTCTGTTCATAGGAATCGCTATGGCTTTCTTACACTCGTTGAATGCCGTTTGCAGCAGCTTCCATGTATTTGTATATGTTTCCGTGCAATTCAGCTTCGGAGTCTGAAACAACAGACTTATCAACTGACTTGTCAGAAAATATTTGTTCTGCCAATTCAGCTCATAGCTTGCTTGTACATAGTTGATAAATTGATTGCATAAATCTATAGATGGCGCTACGCTAAGCACAAACGAATAGATCCACACATCCATATAAACATTCCGACCGATATACGACAACAGTCTGTCTACATGTTCGGCATCCATACCTTCTGCATTATGGCTTATGGTTTCCTTTATCGTTTCCGCGGTTTCATAATCAAATCGTCCCTGTTCAATGGACTCTATAAGCCTCTCAAATCCTACCATACCTCTATCCCCCATTATTTATCATCCGCCATTTCATATTTACGGTTTTCAGACTTCCGGTTTCAGCTTAGCCATGCACTCATCTATCATAGCATTGATCTCCGGCACGGTGTCCGCAAGACCTCTGTAATATTTCGAGCTGTTCTGATACAAGCGTATGGACTCTTGCAGGTCATCCTCCATCTCCTCATAGACTGTGGAATTAAAATCATAATCCGTCTGCGCAGCAACCTTCGTAAAGAGTATCTGCTCCTCCATATTCGTAAGCTTTTTATCCAACCCTGCCATTCTGGCATTGATAGCCTTTAATGCCTGCGTATCAATCCTTTTGGCAATCAGCATATCGGCAGCACGCGTACAGTCGACGCTGATTTCCGTCATTTCCGCACCTATGTCGCTTAGATGCTCCCGCATACCTTTTAGGGTATCGATAATCACGCTTTGCTCCTGAAACAAACGCTGCTTGGAGCGCAAAATTCCCTCGACATCACACTCCACCGTACAATACTTATCAATCGCATCCCGAAGGGGCATGATCGTCGTATTCTTTTTAAATGCACCGCCCTCCGTCGCATCAATAAATTCCACATCCGGACAGGAGTACGCCAAATCCTCAATGTTTTTAATGAACATAAAGTAGTCCATCTTTGTCACGACATCTTCACCATAGATATCCTTGACCATAACAAGATTTTTTTTACTAAATTCATTTCCTACCAATTTACTGCCATCCGCATATTGCTTTCCGCTCGTAAGAGCCAGATCCTGCCCTATCATGATGATCCTTTTAAAGCCCCACTCCACAGCCAACGCCATGGCGGCAAGTGCAACCGAGCCTCCCGAGAACAAGCTTCTGATCTCCGAACCCTGCTCCTTAAAAAGTCTGTCCCAAACCAGAAAATCGGACGTATAAAAAATTAAATCCTTAGGCTTTACCAGCTCCAGTGCATCCGTGCTGGCACTCATATCCGCAAGCATGACGATATCAGAGAGTCCTTCTGCCTCAAAATTGCGCAGTTCTTTGTTGTTGTCGACTGTGATGATCGCATCCGGTCGGATTCCACGTTTCATGACCGTGCGAATCGCAGAATCAACCACCAGTATAAACGCCCTGCCCTTCGCTTCCTTTAACAAATCTACATTTTTTTCCAGGGATGGACCCGCTGCCACAATGATAACCGGCAACCCCTCCGGAAAAGCACCCACATAAGAGATTCCCGCCCTGCATCCGGGCAGAAATCGCATATTTTGTATACTCGTATACGCAAACCGTTTGCCAAGATCAAGTATCGTATTCGTCTGTATATGATACTCAATCACTTTATCGGTTATGATGGAATGATAGGTTTTTAGCTGCTCCGGAAATATCTTTTTATAAACAGGCACCAAAAGATATTTATTTTTGCCCTCATTAAATGTATTGGAATATTTCTGAAGGAAAAGACCAAACTGATCGTCGTTTAATCCTGCAACAGCAAGAAAAAACCGATTTGACGCAAGCAAATCTGTGATATCTATATCATGTATAACCCGCATAAATATATCCGCACAAGGCTCATACACAAAGCAGCCTGTATTTTTCTTATTTTTATTCAAAAATTCTCGTGAAAAAGCGCCATTTCCAAGACCATACAAGGTAATATAACACTGTTCCGACATATCCAGGCAATCCGCCATAAACTTTTCTGCCTCTGCGGATGGATTGTATCTTGAATTCAAATAATTTGCTTTTCCATCTTTATAATAGGTGACGACCGTATCTCCATTCTTTGCCAGCTCGGAAAGCGCAATTTCCTGATTCCAGCAGTCCTCATACGCTAGGATGGCATCATACAAGCGTGCACCTCGTTTTTTAATTATCGCAAGATTCTTTTCATATATCGTTGGCATATTCATCCCCTGTTTAGCTTAATCCGGCTAATATCTCTAACAATTCATACGTTATCAGATCCGCAAGCTCTGTGGCGTCCTGCTGCTCCATGGCATTCAGGATCGGTTCAAGCGCATCCTGAACAAGCCTCTTTCTTTCTTCCTCATCCTCTATCCATGTAGAGATCTCTGCAAGATTCGGTATAACCTCTCCCATCTGTGCAATCCCTTGCGATGCATATCCCTGATATAATACATCCGCAATCTCCTCCAACCGTATGCATGTAGTATCTAACAACTTTCTATCCATATATCTGCCTCCTCCTAAAACAAAATACGGCTGACCCGAAAACGAGCCAGCCTATATTTTGTCAATAATTTTTAATTACTGAAGTAATGAAAGTACACCCTGAGTAGACTGATTTGCCTGAGCGAGCATTGACTGAGCTGCCTGCTGAAGAATGTTATTCTTCGTGTAGTTCGTCATTTCAGTTGCCATATCAGTATCTCTGATCTGAGACTCAGCAGCTGTCAGGTTCTCTGAGTAGTTCTCGAGGTTATCGATTGTGTACTCAAGTCTGTTCTGCTTAGCACCAAGTGAAGATCTTGCATCAGATACTGTCTTGATAGCAGATGAGATAAGCTTCATAGCCGATGAAGCCTCATCATGGCTGAACATGTTAAGCTCTGCTGTTGTTGTAGATGAGTTTGTTGCAATCGTTGAACCAGAAGCACCGAAAAGTGTAGATGCGTTCATGGCCTTGATTGAAATCTTCATGTTCTCGCCAGAGTTAGCACCAACCTGAAGATACTTGCCTGTGAAGTCACCATTCAAAAGCTTTGTTCCGTTGAATGCTGCCTTTGTAGAGATAGAATCGATCTCCTGTGCAAGCTCGTTGATCTCAGCCTGGATAGCTGAACGATCCTCAGTAGCGTTAACATCGTTAGCTGCCTTTGTAGCAAGCTCACCCATACGCTGAAGGATGCTATGAATCTGACTCATGTTTCCTTCTGCTGTCTGGATAAGAGATACGCCATCCTCAGCATTCTTAACTGACTGGTTAATACCTCTGATCTGGTTTCTCATCTTCTCACTGATAGAAAGACCTGCTGCATCATCAGCTGCTCTGTTAACCTGGTAGCCGGATGACAACTTCTCAGTTGACTTCTGAACTGCCTTAACGTTTGTGCCTAACATTCTGTTTGTGTTTGCTGCCTGCAAATTGTGCTGTACTACCATAATAATTCCTCCTTGAATTTATTCTCGCTTCCTTGCGAGAAGTACTAGGGCTATGCCCCGTGAATAGTATGTATGTTATACTCTTTCGAGTTATAACCTGTTTGAATCCGGAACCGTTCTTTGTTCCTTACATTTTATATATCGGATGGAAATTAGATTCCTTAACCCCTTTTTTTAATTTTTTAAAAAATTATTTTTTCTTATCATAGAGCAGAGAATCATTCACCATTCCATTCGCCATCGACTGATAATAGCGACTCGCCACATTCTTCGACTGTTTAACCTGCCGCAGCCCTTTAAATCGAATTGCAAATGCCTGTTCGAGTGCAGCCCGATTTCGTTCCTCCGCTGCCTCAATCTGCATCCCGGTATCTACACAAGC
This sequence comes from uncultured Bacteroides sp., assembly GCA_964563955.1. Taxonomy (GTDB): domain Bacteria; phylum Bacillota; class Clostridia; order Lachnospirales; family Lachnospiraceae; genus Coprococcus_C. The sequence goes on from CAZLZH010000002.1 coordinate 17,010, forward strand.
CCTGATCTTATCCTGAATATCAAGAAGCTCGGTACGATATGCCGCCGGATCTCCCTGTATCTCTAACCGAACCCGGTCATAGACAGAGGAAAAGCCCTTGTCGATCTCATTGATATTATCGATCAAAACCTCCTTTTGATCCACTGTCTCAGAAAATGCATCCTCATCAAACGTATCTGCTGCTGCAAGCTCCGCCTGTTTTTTTGTAATCGTCAGGATTTCCGTCAGATACTTCTGCTTTCTTACAAGAGATTCCTGCATAATCTTTACATATGTGCCTGTATTCGCCATATCAAAATCCCTTTCTACTAATACATAAGTATCTGCCTTTCACAGGTGCGCTTATTGTGTTTCAAGTACAACCTGTGGTCCCTTCGCATTCGCCATAACCTGCTTCCACACATCCCGCATACCGCGAAGCTCATCCAATACCCGATTTAACATCTCCACATCCTTTGTCTTGTTTGCTTCCACAAGAAGTGCAAAGATATAATCATACATTCTCTGAAAATCTTCTGCTACCGCATATTTATGATTGAGTGTGGACGTAAGCTCCACGATGATATTCCGGCACTTCTGAACATTGAGATTTGTGGTCTCATAATCCTTTTTTTCCAATGCCATGATTGCTATATTGCAAAATTTAACTGCGCCTTCATAGAGCATCAAAGTAAGCTCTGCCGGTGACGCTGTATTTATTTTATTATTTCCATAAGCTTTGGCTGCATTATAAGCCATATTCTACCTCCGCCTTAACGTCGTACATCATGAGCTGCCCGCCTACATTCGTAATTATTACATTACATATTAGAACCAAACAGGGATGACAGGTAAGACTGCTGTGCCTGCATCTTTGCCATAGCACTCTCCATAGCGGAGAACTGATCGTAATACTTATCCTCCAGCTTCTGAAGCTTCTCCTGCCATTTTTCAATCTCATCATCATAATCATCGATTTCATTATCCAATGTTTTATCATTGTAGAAGGTCATAGTGCTTCGAACACCATTTACAGCCTTCATCGATTGACGAAGATAATCGTACATCTGTGTACCAACGCCGGAGTTCGAACCGCTTCCGCCGAGTAACTGTGACACTGCATTCGGATCCTTTGTCAGCATATCGCGAAGCTTATTTGTCTCCAACGCATACGCCTCGTCATCCTCGTCACCCAAGATATGTAATTTGCCATTTTCGCTGTAATCACCGGTTACGATTCCAAGTGAGGAAAGTGACATCCGGGTTGTCGTGCCATCCTCCAATGTAACGGTCAACCCTTTATTTAACATCGTACGCATTCCGGAAAGAAGCGTCTGAAGCGTGGAATCCCGGCGTAGCAAGCCCTGCTTTGCCTTTGTCTCCCACTGCTCAATCTGTTTATCAGAAAGCTGAGAACGCTCTTCATCTGTCAGGGGATCATATCCGGCATCCTTTTCATTATAGAGAGTGTTCATCTCCTCAATGAGTTCATTATATGCCTTAACAAAGTTCTTTACGACGTTGTACGCTGCATCTACATCTGCTTCAACCTCAATGTTGATCGGCGAGTCGTTTGTAAAGCTTCCGGTCGCTGCATCATATGTGCCTGTTACACTCTTTGCGGTAATCGTGAGACCATTCACGGTCATCGTGTTGCTGTCATTTCGATATTCAACACCGTTATAGTCGATAATCGCATCCTTTGCATCAATCTTCTTTGCCGTGCTGCCAAGTCCCAAAATCTCCAACGCATCTGCATCACTGGAGGTTACATTAAAGTCGTTGGCTGCGCCGGTCTTGGACGCATTGATATAAAAACGCCCCTGCTTCTCATCAAAGCTTGCGGATACTCCCATCTTTGAAAATGCAGTTGTCAGATCACTGATTTTCGAATCCTCAGCTACAACAAAATCCTTGCCGTTGATAGAAAATGTCGTTCCGACATTGATACCCAAATCAGCGAGCTTTGTGGAGCTCTTGATATCCGCGCTTGTAAAATCATACTGATATCTTACATCCGAAATACCGCTTAAAGTATTTGTAAGTCCGGCATCCTTATCCTGCTGATAGCCAACCTCGCCGGACAATCCGAGCGCAGTGCTTTCCACTGTGTAGATCTCGCCGACCGTGCTTCCGTCCTCCTGCGTCTTTGCTGAAGAATTTGTAAAGACAATCTGCCCGTCCACGACGCTTGCCTGCAAATTCTCATAGCCGGATGTTGCCTTCAGCTTTGCATTCAATGCGCTTAAGCTTTCAACACCATTGTCGCCACTGCCGCCAAGCTCCAAATTCAGTTCCGGAACCGTATCATTTCCGCTTTTAATCGTAATCGTCTGACCTGCAAGCCCAAGATTATTTCCCTGTGCATCCGTCATATCTGCAAATTTGGTCGTTGCTCCGATCGATTTATATGACGTAAATGACTTCCCTGCGGTTTTGACATTTGCACCTGTCACATATGCAGAAGAAGCGATCTGTTTTACCGACACAGTATGTGTACCGTTTGTCGCACCGGCTCCTGCCGTAACCGACACCTTTGTCGTATCGTTTGCAGTTGCCTTCTTCGTTCTATAGCTACTGACAGATTTGAATGCCGACAGCTGTGTCTTATAAAAATTCAGGATTTTTGTATTTAAGCTGCTCCAAATCTCTTTTTTCCACTCAACATCCTGCTTTTTCTGTTTAATCTTATTTACTTTTTCTGAGTTGGCGCTTACCAACTCCTTTACCATGCTCTCCGTATCCAATCCGGATATCAGCCCTGTCATTCTCATGCCCATAATGACTGCCTCCCATCTTTTTCATACCTAAACTTCTGCCTAACGGCGTTCGTCAACCAAAAGTCCTGCCATTTCCCAAGCCTTTGCCAACATATCGAGTGCCTTCTCCGGAGGAATCTCCCGGATCACCTCGTCCGTATCGCTGTCTGTTACGGTAATCGAAATACGATTTGTATCCTCGTGATACTTAAAGCTAAGCTGTGTGTGTTTTATCACACTCGGCTGTCTTACCTTTTTATTCAAGTCATCCACAGCAGCCTTTACCTTGTCCGAAGCAATTTCCTTGTCAGACTGCACACCTGCGCGGTCCTGCTGATTCCCGCTTTGATTGTCATTGCCTCCCTTGGATGCAACCGGCGGCAGACTGTCTACCTGCACCTGTGCACCCTCCGCACTAACATTGATATTCTGTGTCTCTGCCGTGCGTGGTGTACTTGTCCGCGTCTGCGAACTTACATTTAAGGCTCCTACGCCTCCAATACCATCAATTGCCATAATTATGCGCCTCCTTGCGTAATATAAAAAACCTCTTTGTGTGCCATCCTTGTGCACACAGTCTTTTCTACTTGTGTTATCGTCACAATATAAAAAATACTTTATATTATTTTACAACAGTTTTTTCAAACTTTCCACATCTAAATTCCGGGCAGCCTCTCTTGTTGCCTCCTGAATCTGTACATAGATTTCTTTCCGATAGACAGGCACGCTCTTCGGTGCGGATATTCCAAGCTTTATCTGGTCTCCTTTGACCTCAAGCACGGTGATTTCGATATTTCCGCCTATCATAATGGATTCCCCTTGTTTTCTGGATAGTGCTAACATATCATTCACCTGCCTTTTCTTTCAATTTCTGAATTGCGTCATACGCGTTAAATTTAACCTCGTAATCTTCATTCTCTACAATAACCTGCATACCTTTTCTTTCCACGGCATTGATAATCATCGGTGCCCTCAGATTGGCTGTCATCTTTGTCAGATCCGACGGAATCGACAACGTTGTAAAAATCAGCACATCCGCATCGGCAGGATCTCCGATATTCTTCATCAGTTCATCTTCCACGATCGGATTGTAATTCTCGAAGAGCTCAAACGGATGAATAATCGGTAACGCAAGGAGCGGTTCCTCCATAGACTGAAGCCAGCTGATCTTAGAGCGCTCCTCACGTTCAGAATCATATATAATTGCAAATTTCCGAAGGTCCTCAAATCCGATAATTCCCATCGGGAACTCGATAAGCTTATCCTCTGCAATATCGACTGTGCCAAATAATTTTGTTTCTGCTACCATTGTTACCCCTCCTTAGTCCTATATACATAAATATAGATGTTTCGCACTTCTACAAGTAATCCAACAACGAAGCCCGAACCAGATTACTTGTTGCCGCAAGCGCTGCCTCGTAAACAACATTCGCTTCCTTGTAGTTTAAAGCGGCTTCCTCCGTATTCACATCCTCGTTTTCCGACTTCAGTTCCTTAAATGTGCTATACTGCTCAGTCACACGTGTTTTTATCATTTCCAGCTTCGTCATGCGGCTTCCGACGTCTGACTGTATCGCCGATACCTCATCCATATAATTTTGGAAATTCGTAATATTCGCTGCAAAGGTTTTCTGCATCGTCTCTTTCTTTACCGCAATCTCCACATTGACATCCTCAAGCATCGCATTGATCTGCTTTACAGCATCCTCATTGGAAGCATACTGATTATCCTCCAGCATTGACTTCAGTTTTACCTCAGTCTCCTCTGCCGCCTGCAGGTCCTGCAAGGTATAAATCAGATCGTTAATATTATTACTCATTTCATCGTTGATGATATTTTTACCCTCAGTATTGACCTGAATACTCTGACTAAAGTTCACTTCATAATAGATTGCCTGTATCTTGTCATACGTATCATAGGAGACCTCCTTGATCGTACCGTCTGACTGCTCGGTGTACTGTGTACAGTCGAAATAATGCTCCGGTCTCAAATCCCCGGATTTAAACTCATTCTTTGCATAGTCAACGACAATATCGTCTGCCTGTTTCAATGTATTATAGACATTCTCACCAAATATTATCTCGCCTGTCTCCTCAATGATATTGATATCGTCCGGGCCGACGCGGTAATAGGAATCCGAATCCGCAGTTGTCTTAATCGACTGATTAAATCCGCTCAGATTGATTGCATTGCCATCCTTATCAAATGCGGCAAGATTCAGCACATCATTGCCCTTACGGTCTGTCTGTTCAATTCCTTCATAAGCCAGATTCAAGCGGTATACCTGCTCTTTATTCGGCTTTACATAGGTTGTACCTGCCAGATATGCGTCCACCTGCGTATAATCTACGCCATCTAAGACAACCGTTTTTGTGTCAAGGTCGTCCGGTGACATATGCTGTGTAATGCTGTAGGCATACTGGCTCACATCATCAGTCTCGTTAAACGCAAGTGAGCGGTCCGTCTTGTAACCGGAAAATATATACCGTCCTGCATAGGTGGAATTTCCCTCGCTGTTAATCATCTCCTGCATCTTTTTTAACACTTCGACGATTGCATTCCGGTCGGAGGAATTGAAGGAGTCTGTTGAACCCTGTGTACAGTACGACTGTATATCCTCAAGCCGGTCCGTAATGTTATCCAGCGATGTCGTTGTAATCGCCAGCCACGAATTTGCATCTCCGATATTCTTGTCCTTATATTGTTCAAGCTGATTGACAGTCGTACGAAGCTTCAACGCCCGCACGGCAATCACCGGATCCTCCGATGCCTTCATAATCTTCTTCCCTGTTGTCATCTGTGTCGTACGATTATCCAGATGTGTCATCGTCTTCTGCATATTCCGAAGGGAATTATTTGTTATCATCTGATTTGTAATTCTCATTGCTTTGGCCCCCTTTTACGCCCTATCAAACTCCTGTATCATTTATAAGTTTATCGTAGACTTCATTTAAAACCGATATAATCTTGGATGCCAGATTGTATAAACTCTGGAATTTTGTCAAATCAGAAGCTTCTTCGTTTTTATCGACACCGGATATGGAAGCTCTCTGGTTGTCAATCGTGTAGCGTATATCGTCCTGATTGCCCGCGAACACTTCGTTCTTTTTTGTATCAACCGCCATGTTGGTCGTAAACGCCTGCATGAACTGTGATACATTACCCTGTTCAAACATGGATACATCCGTAAGACCGAATATCATCTTCTCTATAATCGGACAGGTCTCCACATCACCCTGCTCGATATCGCGGTCATACGATACGACAATCCTCGCAGGATCCGTCTTCCACTCCTGATTCAGCTCCCAGTTTAATCCCGTCAGCCGGTAGTAGCTGCTGTCATCCGAGGAAAGTATGCCGGTTCCCTGCATCGTATCCTTCAGTACAAAATCCGAACCGTCCGCCTGTTCTGCCGTAAATGCATCCAAGCCATCTACGCCGTTTTCATCCACACCGGAGGTCGTAAGCTTGTTCATATAATCTGAAAATGTCCGAACCAGCTCATTTAACTGTGCCTGATAATACGGAATTCCCTTTACTTCATTTTTCAGACCGATCTGTGCCGGGAATCCAACGATACCATCCGGAAATTCTGCTACTACCTCAACACGTTTCGAGTTGAGCATCGTCATATTTTTGAATGTAAAGTTATTGACATTGCCATCTGCATCATATTCCGCAGTCCAGCCGTCATACAGATAATCCCGGCCATTCAAGGTGATTGTTCCGCGCTCCGGAACATTCAGCTTTTCTATCGGAATGCTCTCCGGAAGCGCCACCTGAATCTCGCTCGGATTTTCCGATACGCCAATTGTTGTTCCGGAAAACTGCTCTCCGTTGTTGCCGTCGCGGATATTAATCAGACCCGCAAGCTTTCCGATTGTCTTTGTTGCATTAAACCGCATGCTTCCCGAACCGTCTGCATTTTTCCAATAGATGTCCGTCAAACCGTCTATATCATTCAGATTCATTCGCTGTTCCCGCGGAACAACAACGAGTTCATTGTATCCAATCTCATCCACCAGAATCTGCCCGTCAATACGTACGCAGATTGTTTGTGCATTGGCCTCTACCTGATCCTGTCCGACTCCGAACATCATATTCCGTTCATCCACGTCTACATTTGTATATTCTGAGAGCTTGTCGATACATACGCCGCGCTGATCCCGCAGGTCATTTGCATTACCGCCCTTCAATTCAATCGTAATAATCTCCTGTGTCAATTCGTATATCTGCTTTGCAAGGGAATTTATCTCACTGACAGCAAGCTCGATTTCGTCATTGATTGTCTTCTGTGTGGATTGGAAATTGTCCGCAAGCTCATTGATCATGTCTGTAACGGAATCTGCCGTGAGTGCAAAAGAAATTCTTGTTGTATAGTCTGACGGATTGACCGCCATATCCTGCAGTGCATCCGAAAATTCTGACAGCCATTCTGTATAGCCTGCCTCCGATGTCATCTCATTCATATAAGTCTGCAATTGTTCCAGATTTCTATGCTGCGCATCGTACTGATTATACTTTGAATTTGCGTACCAATACTTTGTGTCATAGTAGGCATTCCGCTGCCGCTCGATGCCATTTGCAGTAATACCGGTACCCATCATACCATATGTCTTTTTCAGGCGAAGCGCATCTGATGCTGTAGCCTGCACTTTCTGCTTGGAATACCCTTTTGTGTCGGCATTGGAAACATTGTGCGCCGTTGTGTTGAGTGCTGTCTGAAAATATGACAAGCCGGAAAGGCCTGTGTTTAATCCTAAAAATGTAGATGGCATGTAATCAGCTCCTTATCTTTTATGCTCCAAGTCTATCAATCAAATGTTCAATCATTTCCGATACGACATTTATGTAACGGGAAGATGCATTGTATGCATGTTGATATCTTATCATATTGGACAACTCCTCATCGGAAGAAACTCCGGCTACCTGTTGTCTTACATTGTCCACATCATTGACGGTCTGCTGCCCGGTTTCTGCCATAGCGTTATATGTAAATCCCCGGTCAGACAAATCGTCCAGCATGCCCGCATAATAGTCTTTATAATTACACTGCACCAGAGAATTCGGGCTTATAGTCGCAAATGTCTCATTCCAGCATGCTAGCAGCTTATCGGCTACCGTCTGTGCCTCCTCACCGGATACTCTGGACAGAGGAAGCAGGGATGGATTTTGCAAAAGTTTTTCATTGACCTGTATATCTCCGATTGTGTACAAGGAATAAAAATCATCCGGATTTTCCTCATTGTATACTTTATAGACTGCAGTTGTTCCGTCTGCCAATGTCAGGAGCCGCTCGGTATACCGTTCCATACTGTTTCTTACAAACAGCTCGGTTCCTGCATATTCATTTCCGTCTCCCATTCCGATGCCGGCTGCATCTTCATCCAGTACCTTGACTGTACTTCCGTCTGCAAGTGTCACCTCTTTATTCGGGCAGAGCGTATCGTTGATCTGTGTGACCATCGCATGTACAAGCACATCGAACTGTGCCTCCAAATTTGTAATGGTATATGGTTCCACATATGTATTAAAATATTCCAGATCGCTGACATAGCTTCGCATATCCTGTTCATACTGTGTCATAGCGTTCTGATAATCTGCATTGTTGGCAAAATCAGTAGCAAGCGGTTTATCCGGTTTAACCGGTACATCCGTATAATTGCTGACAAAATATCCACGTGCCATCATCAACCCGTGCAACGTTCCGACATCCGTATCATTGTCAGCGGATGGGATCCTGTTTATGTTAAATAAGGCTGCCTGATCATCCTCCCAAATCGGCATCAAAAAGTCTGTCGAAGAATCTGTAAAATCATATTTTTCATTATATACTTTATTTTCGCCGATTTTCTGTGTCGTGATTGTATAGGTTCTTCCAAGTGTTACGAGGCATCTGCCCTCTACATACACCTCAACCGTTCCGTCAACATTCGGAAGTATCTCGGTATTCACCATACCGGAGAGCTCATCCAATGCGGAATTCCGCTGATCCCGCAGGTCATTCGCATTCTCAATGTTCGCAGCCTCAATACCGAGAATCTCGGTATTTAATTCCATAATGGTTGTGGCAAGGTCGTTAATTCTCTTTACCTGATCTTTTATCTCCGCATTCAGATTTCTCTGATATTCAATCAGGCTGGAACGTATCGTCTGTATACGGTCCACATATGTTAATGCGTTCGATATAAAAGAGCTCCGGGTTACGATACTGTTTGTCTCCTTCTGCAGCTCCTGCATGGAAGACCAGAAGTCATCCAAAGTCGTGTTGAAATCTTTTCCCTCAAGCTCTCCGAAATAATTTTCAATTTCCGACACAGCCTCATACTGTGCCTTGTAATAGTTTGTACGACCAGACTCTATACGATAAGTCTCATCGGCGAAATTGTTTCTGACCTGTCTTACCTCTGCAGTCAAAACGCCCATGCCGACTGAGTTCGTATAAAAAGAGCCTGTCGATATTTTATTATATAAACAATCGCTCAAAAGGACCTGCTGTCTTGTAAACCCTTCGGTCTGTGTATTTATTAAATTGTGTGCGGTTGCGTTCAGTGCATACTGACTATTCTGTAATCCGGTTACACCGACATTCAACCTTCCCATCGTTCCTGCCATGTCATTGCTCCTTTTGCGGTTGTCTTGTATTCTTAATTCTGTACATCAAATCTTCCGGCAGGTACATCTGCTGCATAACTGCCGTTCCCTTTAAACATATCCTTGGAATATTCTGCTGTCTCCGGCGCCCGATTCATATTCTGAAGCAGATTGATGTTATACTCAATCATCGATAATGCCTCTTGAATCAGATTCTGATTGTGTCCGTTGATTTCCCGCACACGACGGGCGATTTTTGCCAATTTTTCGTTAATTTCAATCAACGGATTACGGAATTCCGGCTGTCCGTCCAAAAACTCGATGACATCCGTCACCTTCACGTCATCCGGTCTTCTTCCCAATATGCTCGCAACACTTTCCATCGTTTCCCGTCTTTTGTGCTCCACACTTGCAAGCGCGTCCGCAAGGTTTTGTTCCTTCTCAGTTGTCTCTGACAACCGATCAAGGCTGTTAGAAACGATGGCTCCCGTCTTCTCCATAGAAACCTTCAAAAGCTGTTCGTACAACGCGTATTCATCATTCAACTCTGTAATCAGATTCTCAATTATACTTGCCATGCTTTTCTCCTGTCATAAGACTAGTATCTTGATCTTGCAGCGTAGGTATCGAGCAGCTTCTGTGCAAAATCATCTATATCGACATCATAAGTTCCTGCATCCATGCGGCTCTTGATATCGTTAATCTTTGCTTCTCTTACATCCGATACAGCAGCAAGTGCTGTTTTTGCAGTCTGCATATCTTTGCCTGTGCTTGACAGCATAACCTGATCTGTAAAGCCTGCCGCTCCGGATGCGCCCGATGATTTTGTCTTTTTTGTGCCAGTATTGCCATATATCTGGCTGATCATGTTATAAGACCCTATCCTCATAGCTATCCCTCCTTGGAAATTATTTTTGCCTAAAATAGTTTGTCAATAAGTTTATCGGACTTTTTTGAGTTATCATAACCCCTTATTTGAATTATTCTCACAATCCTGAATAAAAATGCCCGAATATTATGCTCTCCAAACAGACACCCTTCTGCTTCGAAATCATAATATCCGGGCAGCCTCTTGCTGCAATATTTTGTTTAAATCCACCAAATTCAGTATGTTTATGACAAACTTGCTTTTCTCAATCCAGGAAATGCATCTTTCCAGATGAGGAAGAAGGTCTTCCCTTTAACTTAACCTCTTTTCGGAATGCATTATTCATAGCATCTGCAAGACCGCCTGCACAGGCCTTGCAAAATCTTCCGCTGTGTATCATCCGTCCGCAGCGTTCACATTCCAATCCGACGAGCGAATCATCCGTAAATGACAATCGTTCCTCCCGAACCCACTGCTTAATCTGACGCACGGAAACATCACATTCCTCTGCTACGACATTGATATTCTGCCCCGGGTTTTCCTCTATATATTTTTTTACTTCCTGAAATTTTTCCTCCAGCATTTCACGACAATTAGGACAGAGCTTTTCTCCCGTTATGTAATTAAACAATCTCTTACAATTTTTACAGTTTATCAGTTCCATATCAAAGTTCCTCCTTAATCTTCATTTTCCTATGCTCCGTATCCTATACATATACTTGTATAATATACGTCTGTAATTCCTTTTTCATGAAGCAGCTTCGTACACGCCTCAACCGTTGCTCCTGTCGTATAAATATCATCAACCAGCATAATACACTTATAGCTTACTACTTTTTTTGTGCATTGGAAAGCTTTTTTCAAATTATCTTCTCTCTCAAGCGGAGAAAGCGACTTTTGCGGCTCTGTATTCACAACCCGGTATATAAGTTCCGTATCAACCGGTATCGACAACCGTTTCCCAAGCTCTCCTGCCAAAAGCTCCGCCTGATTATAGCCACGTTTCTTTAGCTTCTTTTTATGAATCGGAATCGGCACAAGCGCCTCTACAGGCAAAGAAAGTATCGTCTTTCCATGCCGTTTTATAATCTCGCTTACGTAAAAAGGCGCCATATATCGCTTATTATTATACTTAAATGCTGCGATACTCTCATCAAGCGGATATTGATACAGCATCGCCGGAAACCCTTTTTTATAGCTTCTGTTCATACGACTGCAATCCTGACAGTACGCCTGATTCTCATCCGAGACCCGGCCTCCGCACCGAAGGCATGTCGGCTCCGTAGGATACGCAATCATCTTCCTGCATTCCTCGCACACATATACTGCTCCATCCGGCAACACATCCCCACAAAGTGCGCACGCAGACGGATATACAAGTTCCCCAAGCTTCTCCAAAAAACTCATACCGGTTCCTCCTGCATCTCCTGCAAGCGCTGCGCAAGCGACGTATACCGCTTTTGTTCTTCCGTGTTATCTATCATCTGATTGACCAAACCGACATCCCCGACTATAATCACAAGCTGTCTTGCTCTCGTAATCGCTGTATAAATAAGGTTCCGGTTCATGAGCTTCCGGTTCCCGCCCAGAAGCGGAATGATGACTGCGGGATATTCGCTGCCCTGGGATTTATGAATCGTGACCGCAAATGCATGCTCAAGCTGTTCAAGCTCCCGGAAATTATACACACTCTCCCGTCCGTCATCAAACAATACGGTCAGTTCCTCATCATAATCGACAATATCAGTGACAATTCCCATATCGCCGTTAAACACACCGACTCCTTCATCTACGACATATCCTTTTCCGGTTCCGGTTTTAGAAATGCCGAATATCTTCCATTCCTGCTGATAATTGTTTTTAATCTGCATGACCTTGTCACCCTTTCGGAATATCACATCTCCGCGGGCGTGCTCCGGCTTATTCGACGCTTTCGGGTTTAACTTCTCCTGCAGACGGCGGTTCATATTATCCACACCGACATCATATTTTCTCATCGGACACAGCACTTGGATTTCCTGTGGTGCGAAGCCGTAATAATTCGGCAGGTTCTTCATCGTCAGCGTCTGAACCTCCTGCACAATCTGCTCTGCCGTTTGCTTTACGATAAAGAAAAAATCATCGCTTTTATTGCTCATCACAATATGCTCGCCCCTGCAGATCTTATGTGCATTAAAGACAATATCACTGCCATCCTCCTGCCTGAAAATACGATTGAGTGTTGTGACCGGAAATACATCCGAGCGGATAATATCCTTCAATACATTTCCCGCACCTACTGATGGAAGCTGGTTCACATCCCCCACCAAAATCAGGCGTGTACCATACGGAATCGCCTGCAAAAGCGAATAAAAAATATAGCTGTCTACCATGGACATCTCATCCACGATAATGGCATCACACTCCAATGGGTTATCTGCATTTCTGGAGAAATGCATACCCCGGTCCTCCTGATTTTGTGCATTTTCGTCGACGCCGCCGTTAATCTCCAGCAATCTGTGAATCGTCTGCGCCGGCCATCCGGTCGACTCCGTCATGCGCTTTGCTGCACGTCCGGTTGGCGCACACAATTTAATCTCCATGCCCTTCTTTGAAAAATACTTTATGATAACATTGATAATTGTCGTTTTACCGGTTCCCGGGCCTCCGGTTATAACCGCTACACCGGCATCGATAGCTGCCCGAACCGCTTCCCGCTGCAAATCATCCAGGAGGAAATCCTCTTCCTTTTCAATTGCTTTTATCTCCCGCTCCAATACATCCTCTTCCATATCATACCGAAGCTGTAAGTCTGTGAGCAAACGTGCCGTATTTAATTCGACATAATAATTTGGCGCACTGTAAATAACATCCTCATCATCCACAGTTTTTGCAACAACCTTTCCTGCAATTACCAATTCCAACAACTGTTGTTCCAAAAGCTCCGCTGCCTGTTCATATGCAGATTCGCCGCTCTCCGCATCCTCATACTCCCCATATCCAAAGGATGACTGTCCATATATTCCTTCTACATCATTACCTGCATCTCTTGTTAATTCCACACATTTGCGAATCAAATCCTGCTTCGGAAGATACATATGTCCTTCATTTCCTGCTGTATTAAGTACAAACAAAATGGATGATCGGAGACGAAATACCGAATCTGACGCAACGCCCATTCGTCTCGCAATCCGATCCGCAATCCGAAAGCCGATTCCGGAGATATCCTCAGCCAGCTTATAGGGATTCCCCTGTATGATATCGTATACCTTATTCCCATATGTATTATATATACGAATCGCAAGATTCACAGAAATTCCATATTCAGCAAGGAAAATCACAACCTCCTGAAATTCCTTTTTCTCGACATACGAGGTTGCAATCGACTGTGCCTTCCGCTCGGATATTCCGCTTATTTCAGCCAGGCGTTCCGGTTCCTCCTCTATGATTCGCAGTGTATCATCTCCGAATTTCTTTACGATCTTCTTCGCAAGTACGGCGCCAATCCCTTTGATAATGCCGGAGCCAAGATACCGTTCAATTCCAACCGTATCCTTCGGCATGCGGATTTCACAGGAAGAAAATTTAAACTGGATATCGTACTGCGGATGGTTCACATATTCCCCCTCTGCAATAACATAGAGACCCTCACCGGCACCCGGCAGGTTACCGACAAAGATCTCTTCTCCATCATCGCCTTCGACAGATAACACACAATATCCTGTCTCATCGCTCGCATATATGATTTTCTCGATATAGCCCTCTCTTGTCATATCTAAACAGCGCTTTCCTCACTTACCTTGAGTGCTGCTTCCTCCTGTGCCTCGAACTGCTCCGGTGTTATTCCAGCATTTTGCTTTTTCATAGACTCATACAGCTGCTGTGCAAGTCCAAGCTTACCCTGGTCCGTTACAAGCTGCGCATACTGCTGTGCCTGAAGATCATACGCATATTCTGTATAACTATCTTCCTCTGAATCAGTCTTTGTCATCTCCCGCGCCCGTTTGAAAAGCTGTTCCACCATATAGCTCTCGAACTCCTTACAGGCATTTAACATTTCCTCATCCGTTGCCTCTGATGACTGCGTCTCTTTCAGCTTTCCGGTCAGCCCGCTTGTGTCAGCCAAATTCATATAAGCAGAATAATCTGCATAACTGGTATTGATAGAATCCATATGTATCCCTTTCCTTCCCTAATCAGAAACTAACGAAGATTGTTTGCCTGCTGCATCATCTCATCCGTTGCCTGAATCGCCTTGGAATTCATCTCATATGCGCGCTGTGCCACAATCAGATTAACCATTTCGTTTGCAACATCCACGTTCGATGCCTCTGTATAAAATTGCAGGATTCGGCTCTGCTGAAGGTTCTCATTTCCGTTTTCTGCCACAGCAGCTCCGGAAGCAAGTGTTACGGAGTAGAGGTTGCCGCCCTCCTTGTACAAGCCTGCCGGATTGTTAAACTGATAAATACCAAACCGAATCGGTTGGTCATTTGCATCTGTCATAACTGCCGGATTACCCGTTTCATCCGGAAATGCCAGCGTTCCGTCCTGATTTACAACCAAATCGGTTGCCACTCTCGTATTCGGAAGTACGATTGCATTCCCATTTGTATCTAATACCGGATCGCCGTCTGCCGTACAAAGCATATTGCCATTTGCAACCGGAGAAATAATAAACGATCCGTCTCTTGTATACTGAAGCTCTCCGCTCTGTGTGCGCACCTGGAAAAATCCATCGCCCTCAATTGCAATACTGAATGCGCTTTCGGATGCTGTCAGATTTCCCTGTTTAAAGCTTGCTGTGATTGCAGAAACACGAGAGCCAAGTCCGACCTCTGCCGGTACCGGCTTTTCATCGCCTGCATTATTCGTTGATTTCGACTGTAAATTCTGATATAACAGTGCTTTAAAGCTAGCCTGCTGCGTCTTATATCCGATTGTATTGATATTCGCAACGTTATTTGCGATTGTATCAACATTGACCTGCTGTGCACGCATACCCGATGCAGCGGTCCATAAGGATCTCATCATAATGTTTTCCTCCTGTATCTCCTAGATATTCTATATTAATTATTAAACTCTGCCTATTTCATTGACTGCCTTATCAAGCGTCTGATCAATGGTCTGCACCATCTTCTGATTCGTCTCATACGCTCTCGTAATTGCAATCATATCCACCATCTCGGTAACCATGTTGACGTTTGACATCTCCAGATATCCCTGCTGTACCGTTGCATCTGCATCCGTAAGCACGGCGCCGTCAACCGCCTCATACATATTCTCGCCATAGCTGGACAGTGCCTCATAGCTCTCGAAATCCACAAGCTGCAAATTCGCAACATATGTGTTTCCTGAATATATCTCGCCTAACTGATTGATACTGACCTTCTCAAAATTTGCATTTGGTATCTGTATACGATTACCGCCTTCCGCCAGCACATAATCGCCATCCTTTGTCACAAGAAAACCGTCCCTGGTAACCGTGAAATCTCCATCCCGCGTATAGCGTATATGTTCCGTTCCACTCTTGTCTGTTGTGCTGATGGTAAAAAATCCATTTCCGGATAACGCAAGATTAAATTGATCCTCCGTCTGTCTGAAATTTCCCTGCGACATATCAAAATAGGTCTCTCCGATTTTTACACCAAGGGCTACGCCACCGATGCCCTGCTTCAAATTGAGCCCCACTGTCTCATCATCAATCTTAACAGCAAGCTGTCTGTCAAATGACTGTGATGTGGCATCAATCTTCTTGAAGCCGGTCGTATCTGCGTTTGCCATGTTGTTTGTGACGACATCCATTCGTTTTTCTTCGTTTCGGAGTCCTGTCCATGCCGTGTACAACGCTCTTACCATCTCTTACCTACTTTCTTTCACTTAAAAACTCGATATACTTTCCTGTGCCGATTGCCACTGCCGTCAGCGGCTCCTCTGCTGTCATAGTCGTGATTCCGGTATTTTCCTCAATCAAATCCTCCAGGCCATGCAATAATGCGCCGCCGCCTGTCAGGACGATTCCCCGGTCTGCGATATCCGCAGCAAGCTCCGGCGGGGTACGTTCCAATACAGAATGAACTGCATCCACAATCTGTGATGTCACCTCCCGCAAAGCTTCCTCCGTCTCATCGGAAGATACTGTCACAGTTTTCGGAAGACCGGTAACAAGATTCCGTCCACGGATATCCATCGTAATATTCTCCGGCCGTTTGTAACATGTTCCGATATTAATCTTTATCTCCTCTGCTGAACGCTCACCAATCAGAAGGTTGTGCCGTTTTCGCATAAAGCGGACAATGGCGTCATCAAAATCATCGCCTGCCACTTTGATAGAAGAAGATACTACAACTCCATCCAGCGAAATAACCGCTATATCAGATGTTCCGCCTCCGATATCCACAATCATATTACCACACGGTCTCGAAATATCAATCCCCGCTCCGATTGCAGCAGCGACCGGCTCCTCAATAATATAAACATCTCTGGCTCCCGCCTGATATGTTGCATCCTCAACCGCACGTTTTTCTACCTCCGTAACACCGGATGGTACGCATACGCTGATGCGGGGCCTTCTGCCGAAAAAGCTCTTTCCGACTGCCTTCTGGATAAAATATTTCAACATCTTTTCGGTTGTTCTATAATCGGATATAACACCCTGCCGCAACGGTCTTACCGCAATAATATTGCCGGGTGTCCGGCCAAGCATAAGTCTTGCTTCTTCACCTATCGCTTTAATTTGTTCGGTATCCCTGTCATATGCCACAACGGACGGTTCCTTTAACACGACGCCCTTCCCCTTGACATAGACTAAAATACTGGCTGTTCCCAAGTCGATTCCAATATCTGAACCTGCCACGTCTGTACCTCCTTTATATATATCGGAAATTTCTTAGTTATCCTTAGCTTTTCTCATAATAATCATAGTTGCAGCCCCGCCCTGCAGCCACTCAATCGGCACCTCTGTAATATCCATAATCTCATCAAACACCGGTATATAACTGCACCAATTGGTAACCTTGCGAACCGCCACTTCCTTGCGGATTCCGTCAATATTCTCAAATTTATCCCGCAGATTCTTGATAATCTTACGACTGTCTCCTCCGGTCAGATCATATCCGAGCATATCATTCAATTTCTTGTTGGCGAAAAATACATGTCCGGTATACAAATCGCGCACAAATATCGCCTCATCAAAGCTATTGTATGTTTCTATCAAATGTTTATTCACATTTCGAACATTATCATCACCATCTGCATTTTCAAGCATATTCTGAACAATCAACGCAACGCTCTGTGAAAACCGCATCTCCTCTTTCGTCCAGATACGTTCAGACTTACATTCAGCAAATATGAGCATACCATACAGCTTGCCCTCCAGATAGATTGGATATGCAATCTCTGCTCGAAAATTATAGCGCATCAGATTGATAATATCCCGTTCATTCATCGTCGTGCGGTCAAGCAGACAGCAGCCATACCCCCCGCGTTTGATTGTATCAAGCATCAGATACATCCGTTCCGGAAGCAGTGTAAGCATATCATCTGCCGGCATCTCACCTGTCGCATCGAAATAACTGCGCAGTGCATATTCCTTCGGATTATCTTTATCGAAGGTATATAAAAACATTTTGTCAATCTCCATATGAAGCGTCACATCTCGCAGCGTCTCGCCGATAACCTCCTCGACATTATCGCTCAGACGGCTGCTGATTTTCGACAATGCAGTATTGACGATACTCTGACGCGCCAGCTCCTCACGGAGCTTTTTCCCGGCTCCTCTGGATTTTGCTGATTCAACGACCGAATTATAGTTTTGCAGCAAAAAATCGGATATCATCTCCGCAGTTGCCCAGTGCAGCTGGCAAACCTTCTGCAATTTTTTTGTTTCCTTCTCTGTATAAGAACCAAGCACCCAAAAGCCCTGTAAACTTTCTCCGACAGTAATCGGTGCCATAAGGAGCTTTCCGGCACCGCCTTCCTCACGATCAAATATGGTCGGTTCCATGGACGAAAGCACCTGCTCCTTCATGTGTTTATAGTATTCCTTATAAGCCGGAACTTCAAACAAATCATAAAAATCTCCAATATTTGCTTTCGGCCCTACAGGCGAGGACAAAGTCTTTCCGTTCTCATCTACAAATACCGAATAAAGACCTGCAAGCGTAGAAAAACCGCTCATAATCTTATCCATCCTTTCAATCTGCGAAACCAATCCCAGATTTTCCAGCTTATTGATTTTCAATGTACCGGATTTTGGTATCTGCATCGTCTTTAATATTCCCGCATTACCGGCAGTTTCCACCTTGTTTTGTTTTTCCTCATGTGCAGACGTAATATCACGAATATAAAATTCTACACTAAATGTATGCTCTTCCTCTGATAAGGTCTCGATTGAAATGTTCGCAAACACCTGACGGATTTGTCCGTCATCCCCAACCATGCGAAATTCATGTGCATACTCCGCTATGTTATTTTGGATTGCATTTCGAATCGTCTTTATCACATTTGCTCTGTCTGCCGGATATATATAATCTTCAAAAAGCTTTAACCCCTTATTCAGCATCTCCACATTCATGCCCATATCCGAAGCATTCGGAGAAACATATGCCACACTTGCGCCTGCCTCCCCTAATATAAATCGTTCCACAAGCACAACATATCCTGTTTTTTGAATTGCCTTCCTGAGATACCTGTTCTCAATTACCATGGAATCACCCCTTATCTTTTGAGCACTAATTCTGTACACCGGTCATAATAGGGCTGCCACACGTCCCCGTATGACAGCCCCATCTATACCTCTTCTCATCCGTTCCTTCTAATTCGCATTCACTTCCGGAAATGCCTGATTGGCAACCTGCATCGTCTTATCTACCGCTGCAACGACATCCTCAAGTGCACTCTTCATCTCTGCCATATACTCACTGACGCTCTCACATTCCCGCTTCACAGCCATACGTGCCGTATATGCTTCGCTTCTCGCCTGACTGCGTATCTCCTCACAATCAGCAGTTGTCTCTGCACGCATATTCGCACAATTCTCCTCTGTCTGTTCTGATAAAGCTCTGCAGTGGCTTTCTGTCTCTGCCCGAAGTGTTTCTGTCTCCTCCCGTGTCTCACGCTTAATCTTATCACACTCTGCATATGTGGATTCCTTACGTTCCTGACACGCGCTCTTTGTCTCTGCATCCATCTGTTCGCAGGCTGCAACCGTCTCCGCATGCATGCGCTGGCACTCTGCCGTTGTCTCCTCCGACATGCGGCGGCAGGCCTCTGTCGTTTCTTCCGTGAGGGCATCACATTCTGCTTCTGTTTTTGCGCGCAGGTCATTGCACTCCTGCTCCGTCTGTCTTACAAGGGCATCTGCGCTCTCGCGCGCCTCAAGCAAAGTTCTGGAGATTGACTCATAACGGCTTGCGGATTCTTCCTCTCTCGTCTTATATGCATCCATCTGATCCCGAAGCTGTGTAACCTCTATCTGAAGCTCATCATTTACCTTTTTCAAATTATCAATCGTGCTCGAGGATTCATTCAAATTAACCTCTCGCATCGTATGAAGATTCTTAACGGTTTCCGAAAGTTTTAATACATTCGCCTTTAAATCTGCAACCTCTTTCTGATGTTCTGCATTTAAACTGTCTATATAATTCTCTACTGCTTTCTTGTCATATCCACCGAAAGACGCGGTCTTTAATGTTACATTCATTTCTACAATTCTCCTTTCGAATCCACTTCCACATGCACTCTTTTGTATTATATCATAAGAATTTACATTATGCACTCTTTTTTTACATGATAATATACCCAAATGAAACGGAAAATAATGACAGGTTCTTGCCATTTCTTTCTACTCTGTGGTACACTAAGTGAGATTTAAAAGTTACGAAGGGAGTTTTTCTGTATGTTATATAAAAAGAAATGGAAACGCATTCCTGCTTTCCTGCTTGTTTGTGCTATGATGCTCAGCCTGACAGCCTGTTCCGGAAATGAAGAAAAAAAATATCAGACATATATCAAAAGTCTGATTGCAATTAATTATCTCGGTGCCACAAAGGATTATATCGAAGCCTCCGGGGCAAATGAAGCGGATGCAGAAAACCTGTATAATGAAAACATTGCACTTCTTACAGATAACCTGCTTACCTATTACGGTGTTACCATAGATGATGCACCGGAAATGCGCACACAGTTCGAAGAGCTCGCAAAGCACATTTACAGCAAGGTCAACTACAAAGTCGACAAAGCAAGAAAAGACGGCAGCGTCTATCTCGTCGACATCACAATCTACCCGATCAACCTGTTTGAACAAACCTCCGAGGAGGTTATCGCTTATGTAGAAACCTTTAATACAGATGTAAAAGCGGGTATTTACAACGATTACACGCTTACCGAATATGAAACGACATTTGCACAGGGACTATTGGACATCCTGAATGCCGGCTGTGACAGCATGACATATGCCGAGCCGCAGGTCGTAACTGTGGAAATCGTAGAAGAAGACGATAAATTCTTTATCAGTACACGGGATTTTCTCGCCATCGACAGCGCCATGATTGCTTCCTCTGTGACAGTAGAACCGGCATCCTCAACTGATGCCGCAGAATAATACTATATACCATATCATATATTAATTGATAAATGCATACATACAAACACAAAAACACAAAAAAGGTGGTTCAAAGTGAACCACCTTTTTTATATTAACTAATCATAGCTCCTGCCGGCATATCCTTCTCCGCTGTGAGCAGCGCCAGATTCCCATCGAAATCCTCAGCGCAAAGCAGCATACCCTCGGATAACACGCCTGCAAGCTTTGTCGGTTTCAGGTTCGTGATAACAACGACCTTCTTTCCTACCATCTCTTCCGGCTTATAATAGTTCTTGATTCCGGATACAATCTGAAGCGTTCTGCCCTGAACCTTTACCTGTGAGCAAAGAAGCTTCTTGGATTTCTCAACCGCCTCACAGGCGATAATCTCGCCCATCTGAAGCTGCATACGGTCAAACTCATCAATCGTGATTTCTTCCTTCACAACTGCATCCAATGTCGGAATCTCAACCTTTTCTGTTTTCTTCTTCGGCTTTTTCGGTTCTTCCTCCTCTACCGGCTTCGATGGGAATCTTCTCTCAATCTCATCCAGCATAGCAGGCGCATCAATTCTTGCAAATAAGATTTCCGGCTCCGCCGTAACCTTTGTACCGGATGGATAAAGACCAAACCGGGAAAGTTCTGTCACACGACGTTTCTCCGCATTTAACTGCTTCAAAATCTTCTCGGAAGTCTCCGGCATAAACGGCTCTAACAGACTTGCACCGACTACGATGCTCTCTACCAGATTGTAGAGAACCGTACTGAGACGATCCTTATGTTCCGGGTCCTTTGCAAGCGCCCACGGCATCGTCTCATCAATATATTTATTGCAGCGTTTAAACAACGCAAAAATCTCTGTGATTGCATCCGCTACGCGAAGCTTGTCCATGCAAGTATTTACCTTCAGACGCGTATCAACTACCAATGATTTGAGTTCCTCGTCCACCGGCTCCGATACGCCCGCATTTTCCACCACTCCATCAAAATATTTGTTGGACATGGAGATAGTACGATTCACAAGATTGCCAAGTGTATTTGCAAGCTCCGAATTGATACGCTCAATTACAAGCTCCCATGAAATGACGCCATCATTTTCAAACGGCATCTCATGCAGAAGAAAATAACGGACGGCATCCACGCCAAACAAATCCACCATATCATCCGCATAAATTACATTTCCACGGGACTTACTCATCTTGCCGTCACTCTGCAGCAGCCACGGATGTCCGAATATCTGCTTCGGCAGCGGCTCTCCCAAAGCCATGAGCATAATCGGCCAGTAAATCGTATGGAAACGAAGAATATCTTTTCCAATCAGATGCAGGTCTGCCGGCCAATAGCGGCGATACATCTCATCCGAGCCTCCGTCCACATCGTAACCGAGTCCCGTGATATAGTTTGACAATGCATCAATCCACACATAAATAACGTGTCCCGGGTCAAACTCAACCGGAATACCCCACTTAAACGAGCTTCTTGACACACACAAATCCTGAAGTCCCGGAAGCAGAAAATTATTCATCATCTCATTTTTGCGGGACTCCGGCTGTATGAAATCCGGATGTGTGTTGATATGTTCAATCAAACGTTTTGCATACTTGCTAAGTTTAAAGAAATATGCTTCCTCCTTTGCCGGCTGAACCTCGCGGCCGCAATCCGGGCATTTACCATCCACAAGCTGTGACTGTGTAAAGAAAGACTCACAAGGTGTACAGTACATACCCTCGTACTCACCCTTGTAAATATCTCCCTGATCGTACAACTTTTTAAATATCTTCTGAACCTGCTTCTCATGGTATTCATCCGTTGTGCGGATAAACTTATCATAAGATGTGTTCATTAAATCCCAGATTCTTTTGATTTCAGCGGAAGTCTCATCCACAAACTCCTTTGGTGTGGAGAGATTTTCAAACGCTTTTATCTCTATTTTCTGTCCATGCTCGTCGGTTCCTGTCTGAAAACGGACATCGTATCCGACATAACGTTTATAGCGTGCGATACTGTCTGCAAGTACAATCTCGTATGTGTTGCCTATATGAGGCTTACCGGATGTGTACGCAATAGCGGTTGTAATATAATACGGTTTTTTAGGCATATGAAACCCCTCCTTGTTTTTTGCTTTTTAACCAACCCTAAGTTTAAATTTTTGAATTTCCCGATCTGAATCAACCAACTCGATCTGTCCGCCGAGTCCGCGGATCTTACCGTCAAAATCTTCATATCCACGAAGAATATATTTGATATCCTCGATGGTGCTGAATCCATCCGCAGCAAGTGCAGCTATCACGAGTGCAGCGCCTGCACGCAAATCCGGCGCTATCATATTTGCTCCTGTGTAGCCGTCAACCCCTGTAATCACTGCGGAATTACCTTCAACCTTGATTCTTGCACCCATACGGGAAAGTTCACTCACATATTTAAATCGATTTTCGAATATACTTTCTGTTATAACACTCGTTCCCTGTGACAGTGCCAATGTTACCGCCATCTGCGGCTGCATATCTGTCGGGAAGCCCGGATATGGAAGTGTCTTAATCTGTGTCGCTTTAAATCTCTTATCTGCCATAACACGAACGGCATCGTCATATTCAATCACACGCGCGCCAATCTCATTCAGCTTTGAAGAGATCGCCTCAAGATGCTTTGGAATTACGTTTTTAATCAATACATTTCCCTTGGTGGCTGCCGCCATCGCCATAAATGTACCGGCCTCAATCTGATCCGGTATAATCGAATATTCGGTTCCCTTCAGCTTCTGCACCCCGCGGATACGAATCACATCCGTACCGGCGCCCTTGATATTGGCTCCCATACTGTTCAGGAAGTTCGCGACGTCTACGATATGCGGTTCCTTCGCAGCGTTTTCAATCGTCGTCTTTCCTTCTGCAAGTGTCGCTGCCATCATGATATTGATTGTTGCACCGACTGTTACCACATCGAGATAAATATGATTCCCGAGCAGATGATCCGCTTTCGCAACAACCTTTCCGCCATTTACGATATCTACCTTTGCACCGAGCGCCTCAAAGCCCTTAATATGCTGGTCAATCGGACGCAAACCGATATCACAGCCACCCGGCAGAGCTACCTGTGCATAATTATTTTTCCCAAGCAGGGCACCCAGCAGATAGTAAGATGCTCGTATCTTTCGGATATATTCATCATCCACACACACATCCTCTCCGGTCCGGATACTTCCGCCGCAGATAGAAACGGTATGGGTATCTATATATTTTACCTTGGCGCCAATTGTCTCAATTGCACGAAGCAGTGTTTTTGTGTCTTCTACATATGGTACATTCTCGATAATACACTCTTCATCCGTCATAACCGCGGCAGCCAAAATACCAAGTGCGGCATTTTTCGCGCCGGCAATGGAAACTTCCCCTTCCAGGACATTACCGCCTTTAATCACATATTTTTCCATTTCACACCTCTGTGCCTGCTATGTGGTATCTGTCCACTAGCCCATAATCTTAATAATTATACCACATTACATAAAATTGTAAAGGCTTACTTATCTGCCTCACAATATACGCAGCGGTATATCCGATTTTCTTCATCGGTTAATTTAAATATATGCGCGATACCCTGTTCTGTGGATGTAATACAGCGAGGATTTTTACATTTTTTTATATTTACGAGTTTTTTCGGCAGCGCAAGCTTCTTTTTTTCGATTGTCTGCCCATCCTTGATGATGCTGACGGTAATTCCCGGGTCGATATAACCAAGCACATCCAGATTCAAGTCATACTCCTTGTCGATTTTTAAAATATCCTTTTTCCCCATCTTGCTGCTCTTTACGTTTTGCAATATCGCAACCGAGCAATCAAGCTTATCAAGCTCAAGATCATGATATACCTGAAGCGCCTTACCTGCGGTAATATGATCAAGTACAATTCCGTTTTGAATACTATCTATTTTCATCTTTATTCCTCCTTCTTGCAAATCAATTAGATAATTACTTAATTGCTCGGAGTTGTACATGATGATATTTTTTACGCAGACTCGCTCCCGCTCTGTGAATCACGCAGCGGACACTAAGTTCACGATGACGTTGTCATCGTTCACTAAGTGCCGGCGTGCTTCAACGGTCTGCTTTAAAATATATCATCTTGTACAACTCGTACAATACCTTATAGTATTATTTATGTAAACTCATAACTTAATTAACCCTGTCGATGTTTTACTGTTTCTGCAGTCGTCGGTATCTGCCTTAGACGATTATTTTGGATAGTTTGTCTTCGGGCAGGTTTAGGGCAGCTCCGTTGGCACGAAGCAGAGTAAGCATCAGTGCCATACGCACATATTTTCCGTTTAGTGCCTGCCGGAAATAGCATGCGCGCGGGTCATTATCCACTGCAACGGAGATTTCATTGACACGCGGAAGCGGGTGCAGGATTGACAAATCTTCTTTTGCATGCTTCAATTTTGCCTCGTCAAGTATGTATGTATCCTTCAACCGGACATAATCTGCCTCATTGAAGAACCGCTCCTTTTGCACACGCGTCATATACAAAACATCAAGCTCCGGCATCACTTCCTCCATGGTGGAAACCTCTCTGTACGGAATGCCCTCTTTTTCAAATACTTCCGTGATGATATAATCCGGAACACGAAGCTCCTTCGGTGCAATCAAAATAAACTTAATATTTTCATAACGGGATAGTGCTTTGATTAACGAATGTACGGTACGTCCGAATTTCAAATCGCCGCAAAGTCCAATCGTAAAATCAGAGAGCTTCCCCTTCTCCCGCAGTATCGTAAGAAGGTCTGTCAACGTCTGTGTCGGATGATTGTGCCCGCCGTCTCCGGCATTGATAATCGGTACACTGCTCACCATGGATGCGAGCTTTGGCGCGCCCTCCTTTGGATGCCGCATGGCAATAATATCTGCATAGCACCCAACCACGCGCGTCGTATCACCGACGCTCTCGCCCTTCGTAGCAGAAGAAGAATCAGCCGAAGAAAAACCAAGTACATTTCCCCCGAGTTCCATCATTGCCGCTTCAAAGCTAAGCCGGGTTCTTGTACTTGGTTCAAAAAATAAGGTTGCAAGTTTCTTTCCTTTACACGCCTCACAATAGGCATCTTTATCCTGAATAATGTCGAGCGACAAATCCAGAATATGTTGAATCTCCTCCACAGTCAAATCTGTTGGGTCAATCAAATGTTTCATTCTGCTAACTCCTCCTTTTGGAACATCCGCTCATACAAAATTTGCCTTCGGCAAATGAGCGGACGCTACATGTCAGGTTTTTCATAAAAATCTGACACAATCTTTTCTTCCTGCTCCGATTTTGGATTTGCACATCGTATTTTGTGGTCACGAAACAAATCTGCGATTGCAAACCGATCCGCACGGTCGCATACAAGTATGTATGTCCTCCGATTCGCACGAATTTTCAATACAATTACATTGCTGTCCTCCCCCCTGTTTTCCAGGAGGTAGGACTGCATAAATTCCCATTCAATAAAAGAGGTTCCGACTAACGCACCCTCCTCGGTAATTCCGCTCTGAATCCTGGTTGACAGCACGATAAACATCACAAACATCAAAACTGCCGGCACAAAGCTGTAAATCTCAAGATATACAAGCACCACAAGTCCTGCCAGTCCAACGTTGGCATAGACAACCTCCGAAATATTTAATTTGTGATGCAGCCGGCTCTTTATTATGATTCCGGATTGTCTTTTTATGGCGGATATACAAACAATCACGCCTGTACCAAATCCAAGAAACAAGACAAATGCCAGCACCAAAAGCCATACATCCATGTTTTAATTATCCTTAATCAATGTATACATAACTGCCTTCTCCGCATGGCGGCGGTTCTCTGCCTGATCGAGAATGTGCTCGAGGTTCTTCATCTCCACACTCTTGGAAATCTCAAATCCGATATGCATCGGCATATCATGAAATACAATTGCATGACTTCCCTCTAAGAAGTCATCATTGAGCTGATATGGCATCATCTTATCCATCAGTTCCTTCTTGCGGTCCTGATATGCAGGGTCATTGAAGAATTCCATATCCAACCATGTATCAGTATAACATATATCCATCTCTTTGACATACTTCTTTACTTCTTCGATAGACATTTCCGGATCAAGCTCCACATAATAGCCTGTCTTCTTTGCTTCCTCGTAGAAATCCGGTCCGCATGCTGTATCATTCACAAGTGGAGTAAAGCCGTACAACGTTCCCTGTTTCATCTTGGAGAAAAACTCCACAAGCGAGTTAAACACATTATTTTTTGCTCCAATGTAGAGGAATTTTACATTGAGGCTGCCGAACTTTTCAATAATCGTCAGAGCATCCGCAAGAATCTGACACGGATGATAGGAGTTGTCACAGCCGTTAATAAATGGAACCGTTACATTGTTTCCAAACAACTCTACCGTTTCATTCTTTACAAGACGCGCCATGATGATGTCCACATTTCTGCACACATATTTAATCTCAGAAATCGGCTCTCCAAGCACAAAATTTGAATCACGCCAGAGCTGATTATAATAGGTTCCTCCAAGCTCGGTAATACCAGTTGTAAAGGAAAGGAAGGTTCTTGTACTCGTCTTTTCAAACAATGTATACAGCTTTTTCCCTTCCAGTGCGTGGCTGTATTTCTCAGGATCTTTCTTCATGTCCAAAGCAAGATCCAAAATTTTCTGAAGCTCCTCTGCCGAGAAGTTTTTAAAGTTCAGCATGTTTTTCATATTCTCTAACCCCCAATTTTTATAAATATGCCTTCAAGGCGTCTGCCTTGTCGGTTTTCTCCCACGGAAGGTCAACATCCGTTCTTCCGAAATGTCCGTAAGCTGCTGTCTTCTTATAAATCGGGCGTCTCAAATCCAGCATCTTGATGATTCCTGCCGGACGCAGGTCAAAGTTTTCACGAATAATCTCTACAAGCTTTTCATTGCTTACCTTTCCGGTTCCGAATGTATCCACATTGATGGATGTCGGCTTTGCAACACCAATCGCATAGGAAAGCTGAATCTGACATTTTTCTGCAAGTCCTGCCGCTACAATATTCTTCGCTACATAACGGGCAGCATATGCTGCGGAACGGTCAACCTTTGTGCAGTCCTTTCCGGAAAATGCACCGCCGCCGTGACACGCATATCCACCATACGTATCAACGATAATCTTTCGTCCGGTCAGTCCGGAATCCCCGTTTGGTCCGCCGATTACAAACCGTCCGGTCGGATTGATAAAGAATTTCGTGTTGTCATCCACCATATCCTTCGGCAAAACAGCATCAAATACATACTTTTTAATGTCTGCATGAATCTGCTCCTGTGTTACCTTCTCACTGTGCTGCGTTGAAAGTACAACCGCCTCTAATCTATATGGTTTCCCATTCTCATCATACTCCACGGATACCTGTGTCTTTCCATCCGGTCTCAGATACGGAAGTGTCCCATTCTTGCGAACCTCCGAGAGCTTGAGTGCAAGCTTATGTGCAAGTGAAATCGGATATGGCATAAGCTCCGGCGTCTCAGTTGTGGCATAGCCGAACATCATACCCTGATCGCCGGCACCGATTGCGTCAATTTCTGCATCTGACATCAAATGCTCTTTTGCCTCGAGCGCCTTGTCCACGCCCATAGCAATATCTGCAGACTGCTTGTCAAGTGCTGTGATGACACCACAGGTGTCACAATCAAATCCATACTTTGCACGGTCATATCCGATCTCCCGGATTGTCTCCCGTACAATGCTTTGAATATCAATCTGCGCCTTCGTTGTGATTTCTCCCATGACGAGAACAAGTCCGGTCGTAATAGCTGTCTCACATGCGACACGGCTCATCGGGTCCTGCTCTAAAAGCGCATCTAAAATGGCATCACTAATCTGGTCACATATTTTATCCGGATGCCCTTCTGTTACAGACTCTGAAGTGAAAAGTAATTTCTCCATAATTTTTTCTCCTTAGCTTAAATAATAAAAAATCCGGTTGCAAGCAACCGGATTTGAATGTTTAAATCAAATCTTCTTATTGCTCGACAACTTCTTATAAAGTATCGCTCAGGCCGGCACCTTCCGCTTCCGCGGGGTTGCCGTGGCTTCCTCGTCCCTTATGACTCCACCACTCTGAATAAGATAGATATGTTTATATATATATCATATATCTTTTATTGTCAATCCCTAATTTTAATTCTTTTACAAACAAATATTACCAAAAACAAAATTGCAGTTCCAACAGCGGCACCTGCACCATCAAGCGCAACATCAGATAATTGTCCGCTCCTGCCAGGTACAAACAACTGATGAAGTTCATCCGTTGCAGCATATGCTGTTGCAATTGCCCACGGAATCAACACATTCCACCTGTTTTTCCGATTTTTATCGTACCATGCCCCAACGAGCAGCATCGCAAACGCAGCGTACTCAGCGGCATGTGCCGTCTTACGAATCGGATGGTCCACCTTCTCTGCAAACGCAAGCTGTTTGCTCTCCGGCCACGATGCAAAATCGTGATGCACGATTTTTCCAAACATCATACCAACCTCATAGCTGTCCCCGGTAGACTCCTCGCCATTCCTTGCAGAAAACGCAAATATCATACACGCAAATGCAGCTGCCAAAATCCAAAAAACAAGCTTTCGCTTAGATATGTCTGCGGATGGCATCTGCAAGTGCTTTTTGCTCTTCATCCTTTGTCTCCCCCTGCTTCCAGGCAACCGTCACGCCGTCACCCGCAAAGCGAGGAATGAGATGCATATGGAAATGATGTACCGTCTGTCCGGCAATCTCCCCATTGTTCTGCACGATATTCATGCCCTCACATCCGGTTTCCTTCTGAATTGCCTTTGCAACGACCGTTGCAAGAGAAAATACCTTTGCAGCCGTATCTGCATCCAACTCATAAATATTCTCATAATGCTCCTTTGTAATAATAAGGGCATGTCCTTTATTTGCCGGTGAGACATCCAAAATCACCCGGCATTCCGGCGACTCATAAATCGTTGCAGACGGAATCTCGCCGCGCGCAATTTTGCAAAATATACAATCGTCCTTGACCATGTTGCTTAACCTCCTGCTATGCGTTTCCCAAACGCCTATTGAAATTATATTTGATATCCGCGGCTTTCGTAATTAACTCCCTGTATACTTTCCTGCAAGGTACCCTTCCCGTATGTAAGTCCGGCGTACACCTGATGCGTATTCTGCATAACAGGACCTTCCTTATCAAGTGTATGCAGATGTTCAAATCCTACTCGCAGATTATCTATCATTCCGGCACATCTGTCAAGCTCGTCCGGTTCCTTTCGCACCACGGAACGTGCAAGCTTACCATATAAAAACCGCAGGATTGTGATGACCTGTCGGCCTAATTTATCCTCTGAAGAAAAGCATGTAATCAGTTCATGCATGCACTGCTTTGCCATCTCTGCATTTTTAAGGTAAACCGACTGTTCACCCTGCTCATATGCATGTAGGGCGTCCTCCAAATACACCTGCTCCATATCACATAACACCAAAATCAATCCACTGTGATTCTCCTGCGTGATGCGCCTTGTAAATTCCTGAATCTGCTCCTTCGTCATCCGAGCATCCTCCTATACTACCTTATTAGCATTTATCTTGAACATCCGATTCTCAATACTATTTACTGCAAGAGCTGGAGCAAAGACTCCGGACGCTCATTTGCTTTCTGCATCATGGAAATCGCTGCCTGTGACAGTACATCCATCTGTGTATAGTTCGTCATTTCCTCTGCCATATCCGTATCCATCGTACGTGAATATGCCTCTGTAATACTCTCACTTTGTACCTGCAAAGTGGAATGCACATCCTCCAAACGGTTCTCATACGCACCAAGCGTAGAGCGCACGCTGGAAACGCTCTTGATGGCATCATCAATCTTTGCAATCGCATCGCTCGCATAAGCGTGTGTGTACATAATCAAATCATCAATACCAAGAGATTTTGCGGAAAGCTCCGGAATGTCAAGTGCAAGCTGTTCGCCTTCATTCGCACCAATCTGAATCACCATAGGTCCGGCGGAAAGAACCTCGATTTCTGCCGTCACCGCGCCTCCCTCAGCTGTTCCCGGATCCACCTCTATTGTCATGGCAAATCCATTTCGATCGACAACTTCTATTTCTGTGCCAAGTGTTGTGAGGGTTGCTGTCGTTGAAAAACCATCCTCTGTCACATTGAGCGTTGCCTGACAATCCTTTCCCTGCGCATTGGAACCATCTGCAATGCCAAGAGCTGCTGCAAGCTCAGGATTCCCAATTGACACTTCAATCTTTTGATCGGAGCCGTATGCATTTGTGCGGAACAAAACCGGTGAACCGGAAGCAAAACTCGTTTCTGTCGTACCATCTGCTGATGCAAATACATCGACATTAATCTTTGCAAGACTGCTTTGCAACTTGCCGTATACTTCCTCCATCGTCATACCTTCTGCAATCTCAACAGCAAAATCATTTACAACGATCGAGCCTGCCTGCTCCTTTGTGATCGTTGCACCTGAATAAGCGAACCCAGTCGTAAGAGTTGCCTGTTCAGCATCCGCAGTTACATTCACTGAATAAACGCCCACGTTTACCTCGGATGAAATGTAGGATGCCCGCACGCCGTTCACGCTGGACAGGGAGCGTCTTGTCATATCTCCATTTAACAAAATCTGACCGTTAAATGCCGTTGTATCCGAAATCTGCGAAAGCTCCTCGGAAAGAGAGTCTATTTCCTCCTGAATCGCATCCCGATCCTCCTCATAGTTCACATCATTTGCCGCCTGTACTGCAAGCTCACGCATACGTCTTAGGATATTGTGCATTTCCTCCATACCGCCCTCCGCGGACTGAATCACGGAAATACCATCATTGGAATTGAGTGCCGCACGATCAAGCCCTCGTATCTGTGCCCGCATCTTTTTAGATATCGCAAGTCCTGCTGCATCATCCGCCGGACTGGTAATCTTATATCCGGAAGATAACCGGGACATCGACTTTCCAACGCTGTCATTTATTTTCGAAAAATGTGTCGTTGCATTCATTGCCAAAGCATTATAATTGATTCTCATGAAATCGCCTCCTATGTTTCATTTCACGTTTTAAACTATTTTATATATCGGACAAAGCCGCCAAAGCCTTAACAAAGAAGACGGCTGTCTCCATCAATTTCCTATTGCTTGCCCCATCCTTTTGCTCCGTCTGAAGCTGCCTTTGTTCCTGCGAAAGCTGCCTTTGTCCAAATGAAATCCTTGCCTCCGGATATCCGTTTTTCGCAAGGTCATCCAGATAATCCGCCGTATGTGCAAGAAGTGCAGCGTTTCCATCACTTGTTCCGGCAAGCACCTCTCCATATACTACACCGTCTGCATCAAGTGAAATGTCCGCAGATAACGATTCGTATTTCTCGTGATTCATACGAATCTGTATCGTTCCAGCCTGTTCCATATCGTGTATAAGTGTCAGATTCACAATCTTCGTTCCGTCTGTTGTCTCAACCGGAAGCTGATACTGATTTTTCTCTGCCATTTTCCCGAGTATATGGAAGCCTGCCTGTATCACCTTCGCAGACTGTACATCACCGGAGTTGACTGCTGCATAAGAAGCATTTTGATACAAAAGCTCTGTCAACTGCTCACGCATGTCCGCATAGGTCAAAGACAAATCCCCCTGCTGTTCCAGAATCTGAAGCAGATTGTCTGCTGAAAACGAGACCGGTATGTCCTCTCCGGTCATTGATTCTGCCATAGCACCGGTTTCCTGATCAATCAGTTCTTCCTCTGTCTCATCGCGGAACTTTAATTTCTTCAAAATATCCGACACAAGATCATAAAATCCATCCTGTGTCTGCGTATGCTCCGGCATATCCTGAAGGAGCAAAACGGCAGCCTTCATATTGACAGCGCTCTCTTCCATCTCCAATGTCTGAAGAAGCTGTTCCGCTTCCTCAAACTCCGGTTCCGAAGCAAGTGCCTCCCAGCTATTTGAAAATGCACGTTCAATCTGCGCATCTATTTTCTTTCCTGCACTTTCTATATTCGTCAGCATACCAAAGGAATCATCCACAGCCACATCCAATCCTGCCGCCTTACGGCTGCGCATGGCAGTCAGAAGATTCCGCACGGTCAGCCTGCTGCCATTTGCAAACAAATAGCCCGCCTCACGGTCACCGGATTTTGCAAGCTTGTTAAGCATACGGTAGATACCGATGTAGCTTTCCCGTTCCTCTGCACTCAAATCCCCTTGTTTTTCCATATCGCGCAAATACGTTGCGAAATTTTCCGCCTCTGTCACGCCTGCGTGATACTGCTTTTGACGAAGCGTCGCATTTAACTCTTCGATTGGCATATCAAGTGGATTGATGCCATCCCGAATCATGCCAAGCACCGCCTCCGGATAGCAGGCATCCATCAAATCATTGACCTGTCTGTCATACTCCATCACCTGCTGCACCGAATCCTCCGTAATTGCAATCGAATTATATCCGAGAATACGAACGGCACGCACATGCTCCTCGGTCACAGGAAGGTCCATCTCCTGTAAAAGCTCTTCGATATTACCGAACGCCTTGCGTATGCTGTCTCCCATATCTGCACGCGGTGCTGTACCAACTGTCTCATAGCTTCTTTCCGCCTGTGCAAATTCCCTTTGAATCCGCATACCCGAAAGTGCTTCTGCAGACTCTCCGGTTTCTACACGCCCTACTACCTCTGCAACATTACGTGTTGTAAATGATACATCCGTTTTCAACAGACGGCCGAGTCTTTCTGCCGGAGCTTCCCCGATAGTCCGGAGACTCTGCTGCATCTCCCTATAGATGTTCACATTCTCATCGGTAAATGCCACATTTTTTCTTGCAAATAGTTCTCTTGTCAACTGGCGTTCCACAGTGCGAAGCTCTGCCACAACCTGTGAGAGCTCGCGTGTATCTATATTGATATCTGCCTTTAACATACGGCCTGCTGCCTGCTCTGTCATAGAGAGCCGGATTTCCTCCATCTGCCGCATCGCCGTAATCGCCCGAAGTTCCTGTTCCGTCGCCGGATGTGCCGCAATATCAAAAGCCTCTGATTCTTCCTTCCAATCGCCAGTCGCTATCCGTTTCATTTGGTATGCATAGGCGGACGCAATCGAAATCGGCTGGTTTTCCTGCACCATCCCTGCTATCGTTTCGGCATCAATGCTCCAAACCATCTGACACAATTCCCGCGCCTGTTGAAACAAAGTCTCCTGTTCCGATTGTACCTGTACATCCGCAGGCGCAATCTCGGAAATATCCCTTCCTTCATACTCGCGTAATTGCATATATTGACGCATCGTATCGGTCGTAACCGGTATATCCTCTAAAAGCATCTGTTTTGCACCATTCATGCTGACATCATCCACAGGTATGCCGGCCTGCAAAATTACCTTCTTTAATTGCTCTTCCATGCCATCCGGAAGCGTCTGCTCTGACGGTTCCACCACATGCTGTCCACTGAAATGCGCTTTATAAAGATTTTCACGATTTAACGGAAGCTGATTTTTCAGCAGATACATAATATCTCTGTTCTCCACAGAGACCTCGGATGTTTCATCCATGACCACATCCATCACGTCTACATTGTTAATCTCTACCTCGCCGCCGGCTGTCTGGACGCCGGAGCCGGTAATCATAAGATTGTCATAATCTCCGCTTTGCACCTTTGCCTGTGCAAGCGTCTGTTCAAAGGCCTCCTTATGTGCTTCCCTTCGCATATGATTGACGATATCCATCAAATCCGACAAGGATGCGCTGTCCACATCTATACCCATCATGCGAAGCTGCTCGATTTCTTCGCTCGTAATGTTTTTCGCAATTTCCTTTGCTTCCTCGTTCGCCTCATGCTCATCCTGTGCCGCATTTTTTTGCTCTGCCTTTGCCTTCTCCTGCATGTCTCTACGGTATTCCTCAAAATTATTCATGACGGTTTCCGTATTTTTTGACGCTGAAATGTCCTGCTTATACTGCACCTGTTCCACTGCATCAAACGCATCCACATCTCCGATGGATGCCGCATGGTTTCCCTGCTTACGCATATCCTCGTATACTCCATACCCCGCAGCTTCCTGTGTTTTCCTAAAATTTATATTCTCCATACACGTTCCCTCATAAACTTTAATATTTAGCAATTTCAACCTATAATAATTATCGGTAACCGGTAAAAATAAATAAAGTCAGTGTTTGCCAAAAAAATAATACCTATGACAGACCCTTCCATCATAGGCATTATCTTAAATCCTGCTACACTGATATTCACGTATTATGATGTGTAAATTCTCTCGGTCAGTGTCTTCGATTCACCCGGTGCAAGCTCCGTATAACCGGACTCCTCATGAGGAACCGGTTGGTTCGGCGCATCAATAATCCATGTGCATGGCTCCGGGCAAAAATATCCCTTGTCGCCGCGGTCGTTCCATACAATCCAGAATTTGAAATCCTGACAAACCTCATAGCAGATACGCTTGCCGGTTGCCGCATCGGTTGCAACTGCTCCATAAAACGGCTTGCCATCCATGCTTCCTTCCTCCGCAAAGAATACGTCGTTGTCGATATCATGCAAAACCGGGACCTGGGAACCGGTCAGATACTGTCTGTCATGATTTGTCTCAGGAAGCATGTCTCCTGTCGGAATACAGGATTTGGAAAGCTCCCATTTCTCGCCGACCGGCAAATAAAGCCGCATATCCAGACCATTTCCATCCTTCGTAAATGGTCCGTTCATCGTCGTATGATTGCACACACCAAACGGAAGCTGTTTATCTGAAGTGTTCGTCATCGTAAATTCATAATCAAGTCCTTCGTCTGACAATGTAAATGTAAATTCCGCCTTGAAGCTGACCGGAAATGTCGGATAAAACTCGTCCTTTTCATCATAAACATATGCGGTCTTTGCCACTGCTTTCGACTCCGATGCTTCCACACTCACAATCGCATGCTCACGCTTATGTAAAAACCCATGAATATGATTTCCAAGCGGATCATTAATCGGGAAATGATACGTCGCATCACTCACCTTCAATACACCGTTTGCAAGCCGGTTTGGAAGATACAATGTCGGAAGCCCATATACCTCCGGACTGCCCTGAAGCTGTTCAATCGAAAGCTCCGGATCATATCGAAAAACTTCAATCTCATTTTCAGTATCCTGCATTCGGATTACATTGCTGCCCAAAAATGGTGCAACAATTGCCTTATATTTTCCGGCTACGAGTGCAATCGCTTCTTTTCCTTTATAATCAATTATTTCTGCGGAATAACTCATGGTTTTTCCTCCTCCCTATACATTTTTCATTCATTTTTTCTTACAAATTAAATTACATAAAATATATCATATGGGGAAAACTATGTCTAGAACAAAACTGCACAACTGACAAGCTTTTTGCGTATGATAGAAACAGGCGACCATGCAACCGACCTCTTACACGCCTTTTGCAGATTTAAAATGAATTCTTCCCTTGTTAATGTACAAATGTTACGGTTGCATTTTATGATAAACCCCAGTCCTTGCAATCATGCCTGCGACTGGGGCTACATAATCTATTACCAAAAAACAAATAGATTTAAAGTTTAAATTTTATCTGGACAGGTTCCGACAGAGACTGTCCACCTTTTGATTTCACACTCGTTGTAATTGTAAGAAAATAGTACTCATTTGTAGAATATGGCTCTAACGGCTGAACCTCGATAATTTCATTTTTTATGTCATATTTGATATGGGTTTTCAGCTTCTGATTCTGTGAATCCGTCACATACATCGTATCCTTGTTGACGGTTTTCGGATCAAGCGGAATATTGAACCGGACACGCCATACAAAATTACCCGTCTTGAAACGAAGGTCCTGCTTGACCTTATCTGCAAGCTGCGGTGGAATATCCTCTATGTCAATTAGATTTTTCGCCATATAACACCCCTCTTATCCTCTGGAACAACTGGAATTAAGGGTATTCTAGCATATTTATATCGAACAGACAAGAAAAATCGGGCTTCCTGTCTGAATTTTGCACATGCTTTTTCTTTACATCACAAAAATGTAACACTAAAATAAAATTGTTACAAATTTATTACAGGTAGGAGATGAATGATGTTGAAACATAAATCAATTTCCTACAAAAGACAAACTATTTTAGCAATCGTAATTTTATGCAGCGGTCTTTTAATTGCATTGTTAAACAATGTACGGGAATATCCGACAATCCGGCTTCAAGAGCCACAGTATATGCTGACCGGTACGACGATGCAGAGTAGAAAAGATGTCGGTTCTTACTATGCGTCCTGTCAGACGATTTTAGACGACAATCTGTACGAGGACGAAATCGTCGTTGTCAATGAGGGAAGCGCCGGACAACAGGAAACAACCACTTTATTTACGTATTTAAATGGCCGCTGCGTTTCCGAGGATGTCATTGATTCCCGCATCATAGTTCCGGCAGTCGCGCGCGAGGTACACATCGGTACAAAAAAAAGACCTGCTTTTATCATGCCGGTCACAAACTATACTATCACATCTTATGTGGGACCAAGATGGGGAAGAAACCACAACGGCATAGATCTTGCCGTGCCGGTCGGAACGGATGTATACAGTTCTGCATCCGGTGTTGTGATTCAAAGCGGCTGGAATGGCGGCTACGGCATCAGCATCTATGTTGACCACGGAAACGGCATCATTGTGCGATATGGTCATCTATCAGAAAGCTATGTAACAGTCGGACAAACCGTGTCCCAGGGTGAATTAATCGGACTGTCAGGAAACACAGGCAACAGCACAGGACCTCATCTGCATTTTGAAATGCGGTTAAATGACGAGGTCGTAAATCCTCTCGAATATGTATCCGATTAGCAAAAAGCATGGCAACTTGCCATGCTTTTTACATATTATGCGACAAACACTGCCGCGGCTGTAAAATTATCATTATTCTTCGGTGCCCTTTTCTCAAGCAAAAGCAGCATCCCCTGCAGCCATTCCTCAGGCGTGTGCGCCTGCTTTAAAATCGCTGCCATCTCTGCCTCATATACATATTCCCAAAAACCGTCCGTACATAAAAGGAACGCATGAAATCCTTTTTCCTCCTCAAGTCTGACCGGTCCCGACACCTCCGGTTCCGCACTGTCACTGCCGATTGCCCGAACTACCTTATTCCGATCCTCATGAAACCGAATCTGGCTCTGCGATATCTCGTTCATCAATACCGCCATCTGAGATACACTGTGATCTAACGTCTGTTCAAAAAGCTCCGCATTGCGAAACCGGTAAATGCGTGTATCACCCACATGCGCCCGCAATGCATTTCCATCCTCAAGCAGAAGCATCGCCATCGTCGTTTTCATCTCACATTCCGCTGTCTGTTGTTTTGTTACGGCAACATCGGCAAGATGAAACGCTTCGAGCACATCCTGTTTATCATGAAGCTGATTGTTTAAAAATTGCTGCATGACAATATCCGCCGCACATCCCGATGCAATCTCTCCGTCTCCGCAGCTTCCGAGTCCGTCTGCGACAACAATACAGACAGCTTCTCCCAGCCGTTCCACACGCACAGTATCCTCATTATAATTTCTGCCACCGCAGCCGGTGATTTTGGCAACCTCGACCATACAATCTCTCCTCTATCCACTATCCCGATTAGTTCCCGCTTTCCTCTGAAGCCGGCTCCTCATAATAACGGACTTCCACATTCTCACCAAGCTGTGCCTGAAAATCACAGTCCTTCCGATATGTAACACTCTGTAACATACCGCAATCGCTGCATACATTCGACGGCACATACGTCATATTCCGCGGGAAATAAATCTCCGTCAGATTTTCACAATAATAGATTGCATTTTCCTCCATCGTCGTTCCGCTTTCCGACAAGTCCAATAGTGTGAGATTATCGCAAAATGAAATTGCCGCAGTTCCGATTGTCTCAAGGCAGGAACCCTGTTCAAGCTGAAGGCTCGTCAGTCCGTCACAATCGAAAAATGCATATCCCGCAATCGTCTTTACGCTGGCAGGAATAAAGTATCCCCCCTGCGCTCCATCCGGAAAGCTGATAAGCGTCGTCATATCCTTCGTAAATAATACACCGTTTTTAACGGCAAAGGTCTGATTGAGTGTATCAACCGAAAAACCATCCGCCGCTATGTTGGTCGCAATTTTAGAACCAATATTCTGCACGTTTGCAGGAATCGCCAAATGTGTAATCTGCGTATCATAAAAGCAGAAGGAATCAATCGTCGTAACTGCATTCGGAATCGTAATTTCCGCAAGTGATGTACAGCCGCCGAACGCAGACATGCCAAGTGTATTCAGACTTGCCGGGAGCTTTACATAGCTTAAGGCTGCGCAGTTTTCAAAGGCATAGTCATTTACCGTTTGTACATAAGAGCCAAGCACAATCTTTTCGATATTGCTCTCTGCAAATGCGCTTTCACCAATACCGACAACCTCGGTATCCTCAATCGTATCCGGCAGCATCAGCTCCGTTAAATCTCCGTTGTATCCGGTAATGACGACCCCGCTTCCATCCTCCGTGAAGTCATAATCCAGTTCATCCTCTGACGCATAAATATAAAAATCAACATCTGACGGCAGACATCCCGGTTCGATATCCGTAACCGGTATGTCATCTATGATATACGGAATCCCGACCTCATTGTCGATGCCCTCATAACCGCAGATGGTAATGGAACCATCCTTCTTTTTATAAAGCAGGCCATTTTCGGCTTTATACACATCCGCCTCGTCCGCCTCTAACAATCCGGTGCCATCCTTATACGCCATATAAACCCGGCTTCCGGTATAGTTTTCAGCATCATTTTCTCCCTCGAGCAACCAAAGCTCCGTGCCCGATACGCAAATCGACAGGAAATATTTCCCATCTACAATTTTATTATTTCCGGTTCCGTCTTCGCGAATCTGGTACAGATTTCCGTCATCTGCCCCAACGTAATAAATCCATCCGTCACCATACGCAAATGTGAAATGATTTACATCCATTTTCGCATCATAGACATTCTGTTTCAGTTCACCGTCCAGATTCAATTCGGATATTACATTTTCCTTATAGGAATACAAATATATCGTTTCATTCTCGATGAAACCATATGTATACAGCATCTCATCATCCAGAAGCTTTGCATGCTTTCCGTTTACATTGGACTTATATAATTCCGTCCCGCTCTCATCGTTATACAATGTGTAGTATAATGAATCTCCGTATAGATTATACCAGCAGACATCATCGGCTACTAATGTCTCTACGGCATCCGTTGCGAGATTGTAACGCTGTAGATTCGCCGTCTCCCCATCCGGAGAACCCTCCACAAAATACAGATATTCCTCGTCATTGGAGAACTGGACATACTGCATAAGCATAATTTCATTTAGTTCGTCATACAGGCATTCTATATTGCTTCCGTCATGGTTCATTTTAAACAGCGCGCTGGAATTATCGTTCCGCTCCGCAAAATAGATGACATCCTTACCTTCGTTGATATAGTACGCATTTTCCGCCACAATCACCGCTTCATCAACATAAAAGTAGCCGTCTGTCTCATCAAATTCAGATAGTTTCAAATTTTGATTGTGGTCGAGGAAATATTCATATTCATTCTCAAGCAGGAGCAGGCCTCCATCATTTAATATATTGCTGTTTGAATTGCCAAGCCGTTCCACCGTGACACGCCATGGATTTATAATGACGAGAATAACGGCAATTATTGCACAGACGAGCGCTGCCGCAATCGGTATAATCACCTTCTTCGATGGCTTTTTCCGTTTTTTCTTCTCTGCATGCGTATTCGTTTTGCCGATTTGTTCCACCGCAACAGTCACATTGGCTTTACCATCCCCACTATAGGCTGCAAGTTTTGCCTGCAAATCCCCCATAGTCTGAATCCGCTCCTCTGACCGAATGGAAAGTCCAAGACGCAGTGTGTCAATAAAATTCTCCGAAATAAAATCACCGGACGGGGCAGGCGGAAAAACAAGCGGGTCATCCATCATCCGATCCATGGCATCCGGGATAACCTTTCCATACACACAATAATATATGGTCGCACAAAATGCATAGACATCCGTCCACGGGCCGATGGAGCCATGCTCCATGTACTGCTCCGCCGGACTGAAACCGTGCTTTGTGACAAGCTGCGATACACTGTCTTTATTTACACTTATATCCTTCGCCGCTCCAAGATCAAGCAGCATCATATGTCCGTCCTGCTGCATCATGATATTATCCGGACTGATATCCCGATGTATCAAGCCCTGCTCATGCACCTTCGCGAGACTCGTCATAAGCGGTGCCAGCTTTTGAATACATTCGCGATAAGGCATCGTACCGTTTTTCATCAGATATTGCTTCAACGTAGTCCCTTCAATAAAGTCCATGACAATATACGCGGTCTGATTCTCGTAAAAGGTGTCGCGCACCCGCACGATACCCGGTATAGAATCAAGCTTCGCCATCTTTCGCGCTTCCTTAAGAAAGCTCTCACAGCCCTGTTTCCACTGTTCCTCCTGTCCTATAGAGGAATGCCACTGTAACGTGCTTCCTGTTATACTGTCTCTGGAAGCACTGCCCAGCGGTAAATATTCCTTAATGCAAACCTTTATGCTGAGCAGCAAATCAAATCCGATATAGGTGATTCCGAATCCTCCCTGCCCGAGCATTTTTCCGACAAGATATCTGCCATGCAGAACCGTATTACATTTGAGCGCGATCGTTGGCTGTGCAAGCGGTTGATTTTGGTCAAACCCACACTTCTTACATATATCTCCCTCCAGCTCTTCCATACAATTTATGCAATGTTTTATCTCCATATCAGTGTTCCTTTCCTATCCTTCCAATTTCCGCTGACTTCTAACTGCCGCAGCTTAACGTCAGAATTTCCTGTCCGAATTGAATGGCAGCCCCATCCTTCCATTCATACCACATAGGAGGCTGTAAGCGCTGTCCGTTTAAAT
Source organism: uncultured Bacteroides sp. (assembly GCA_964563955.1). Taxonomy (GTDB): domain Bacteria; phylum Bacillota; class Clostridia; order Lachnospirales; family Lachnospiraceae; genus Coprococcus_C. The sequence goes on from CAZLZH010000002.1 coordinate 58,715, forward strand.
AAGTTCCGTACGTTGAATTTTCATCCTTTATAAAGACCTTCCCGGCTTCGTCCATATAAACCATACATTGTCTCCGGCTGACACCCGGCGTATTCGACGGATATTGAATATCACAGCTAAAATCCCGTCCAATTACACAGGTTTGACCGAGCTTTAAATTCTGCCTTCTTCCGTTCAGCATGCCCTGAAATACAATGCTCTTTTGCCTCGCTCCGCCAAACAGCTGCCGATAAAGCTCTGCAACAGACTGATACCGATCCTCCGGCATGGCTGACATGCCCTTTGTGATTGCCTGCGCGACATTTGCCGGAAGTGTGGGACAAAGCTGTGTAATCGGGATTGTCTTGTCCGCCATAATCCGTTCCGGTGCTTTCGGCGGCAACACACCGGCAAGCGCATAATACATCGTGACGCAAAGGGCGTAAATATCCGTCCACGGTCCCTGATTCCCATTGGAGCGGTACTGCTCAAACGGTGCAAAATTGTGTTTTAATATCGTTGTAAGTCCATTCGGATTGTTGTAGCTTCGAAGGGAACCGAAATCGATCAGCTTCGCATGTCCATCCCTTGTCAAAAAGATATTGTCCGGGCTGATATCCCGGTGTATGAGATTTCTCTCATGAATCACCTGCAGGGCATGCATAACCATCTTCATATAGACGGACAGCTTCTCCCACGGCATCTTTCCGTATTTCAGGAGTGTGGATTTCAAATCCATGCCATCCAGAAATTCCATGGAATAATATGCCGTATTATTCTCCTCAAACAATCGGTATACGTTCACAATATCCGCTTCATTCGAAAAGCTATAGAGTGCCTGCGCCTCCTCAAGAAAGCGTTTTTTTACATGCGAAATATAATCCTCCTGCCCAAATACAATCTGCACGGTCACACCATTTTGCTCCCGTGTCATATCCTGATTCGGATAAAACTCCTTCACCGCAACACGCATGCCATTTTTCATATCCCATGCAAGATACGTGATTCCGTAACCGCCAACACCTATTACCCGTCCAATATAATATTGCTGTCCCAGTATATGCCTTGCCGGAAGCGCCGTCGCCGGTCTGTTTGTATCCCAATCTACCGGTCTTTTGCAGACCATACACGTATGCTGTTCAGTCGTGCCCGCCATGCAATATGTACATAAATGCTGTAGCTCCATATGGATTCCCTCTTATGTCCTATTTTACAATTCCAATAAAATCGCGGTAAAGTTATCCTGCTTTGGATTTTGTTTTGCAAGCACAGCCTGTTCCATACGGGCCGCTGCCTCGGAAGCACACACGGACTCCTGCACAATCCGGCAGATTTCCGGCTCCGAAAGCGTATTGAATACGCCATCCGACATCAACAGCAGCCAATCTCCCGTCTGATAGGAAAGCTTTTTCGTACTTCCATCTATATATTTTAATTCTCCCATTCCAATAAAGCTTGTGAGACCGCTCCGGCTTTTATCAGTTTTTACCGACTGAAATGTAATTCTTCCGTTAACCGCCTTCTGCATAAGCTCCGTCTCATAAATATGCTCCCGGTTTAACAGCAGCAGTTGATTTCCCCGATATAGATAAATATGACTGTCTCCAACGGTCGCCCACTGGAAACCATCCTTTTCAATCAATGCGGCAATCACAGTAGATCCACTCTTATACTGATTCTCCACGCCAAGCATTTGATTGACCTCATGGTTTGCGTGTGCAATCATTTCATACAGGCAATTCTCGGTTTTTCCCGGTTTTAACATCGTGGAATCCTGCAGCATTGTCATAACTATCTGCTGGCTTACGCGGTCGCCGTCTGCAAGTCCGCCCATGCCATCTGCCACGATGGCAAGCGTTCCCCCGGCAAAATCCGTCATGCCGAGACTGTCCTGCTGTCCGCTTCTCCGCCCGATATTATGCAATTTTCCGACACGGTTTTCGGCATTTACAGCCTCCGGTTCTACAGCTGTATGCTCTACAAGTACAGTCTGTTCCGGTAACGTCTCCACATCCATTTTATCCGTCTTGTTTTCCGCCTGTTTTTTTTGTAGGCGTACAAGCATATAGGCGAGTATTACACACGCAACGAATAAGACCGCGCTCAAGATACCAAACACAGTGGCAAGCTTCCCCTGTCCCTGTGTTCTTTTTGTTTCCGTCGCTGTTGACGGCGTAGCCTCAATCTCCGTTGATGGTGCAGTCTCCGTACCGCTTATCCCAAACGCTGCATCCGACACGGTTGCCTGCTGTCCGTCCCCATCTGTCGCAAGCTCCACATGTTCATCATATATATATACACTCATCATTTCTTCCATCGCATCACACATTCCAATCAAATTTTTCTCCGCAAAGCGGTATAAACAAAAGCTTTGTGGAACCAATCGTAATCTCGTCATGATCGTTTATCTGTGTCGGTGTCATAACCATCTTGCCATTCAGGCGAACAATACTTTTTCCGTCTGCCGGTCCGAAGAAGAATACTCGTTCCTCCTGGTCATAGGCAATCAGAGCGTGACGCTCCCGCCCAATCTTTTGATCCCCTCGAATACAGATATCCATCTGCTCACTTCTTCCAATGTAATTGTAACCGGCTCTGATTCTGTAATCCGTTCCACGCTCCGGTCCGTCGACGCAGACGAGCCATCCTGTAACCGGCGAAAATCCTGCAATACCACCGATATTCACAGCCTGTGTCGCTCCATCATAATCCTCAACGCCCATATTATTTGCAAGGTCGCCTCCGCCGAACATATCCATCGGCTCTGGTGCCTGCTCATTCATCATTCCAACCGGCTGTGTCGCTCCGTATTCACCCGGTCCCGTCTGGGCAAATACCGGTGCTGTCGCACCATATCCTCCTCCGTTTTCTGCCGCGCACTGCGGGCATGCCGTATTTGCTTCCGCATCATAAAAATGTCCTTTTTCGCATCTTACTATTTCCATCGTTTTGTCCTCCTTTTATAAACATATTTTTAACCTTTTATCAGGCTTTTTTAATCACAAACATATTCCTCTGCTCCCCGATGCAGAACCGGTCGCCCTCCTTTAATACAACCGGCGTATGCGGAGAGAGCTTTCCCTTCCCCTCCACATAGGTTCCAAATGAGGATTCCAAATCCACAAGCATCAGATCATTCCCCTGCCAGTAAAGCTTGCAATGCATCCGGCTGACACCCTTTACATCAGACGGATACCGGATACTTGCCGACGCATCCCGTCCAATCGTGACCTCTCTTGCATCCATCGGGTAAATGCGCCCGTCCATATATCCGCCGACTGCGCTAAGCTTACATTTCTTCCCTTGGACAGCAGTTCCCTTCGTCTCAGGAGCCGCTACAGCAGGCATTGGCGGTACATAAGGGGCGGTAGCCCCGATTTCTTCAACCTTACCGGGCGAATTCTGCATCGGTGCAGGCTGAGGCGCAGGGGCAGTTTTAATTGGATTTGGCTGGATTGATGCAGGCTGAATCGGTGTCTGATTCAAATAAGGATTTGCTTCCTGAAGCGGTACATCCTGTGATGCACTTCCTGTTTCATCCTTTTGCTGTTTCTTTTTGAAATAGATTCCTCCGCCAATCAATCCGGCTCCGACCAATAAAATCCACCAATATTTTTGGATTCCGCCGGATTTTTTATCGCTGCTCTCCTTGTTGCTTTCATTTCCATTGTTACCTGTTCCCTGATTGTCATTTCCGCTTCCGTTGTTATTCGTTCCCGAATTATCATTTCCGCTTCCGTTGTTATCCGTTCCCTGATTGTCATTTCCGCTTCCGTTGTTATTCGTTCCCGAATTATCATTTCCGCTTCCGCTGTTATCCGTTCCCGAATTATCATCCGAGTTTGCATAAAAGGTGTCCTCGCTTGCAAAAATCCCCCATATGCCTCCTTCTGTTGCAAGCGCAACACAATTTCCGTCTCCATTTACAACCATCGCAGGCGGGTAATACGCACTTGTCGGTCCGTCTGACGCTGTTATAAACGCATAGTTATCCCGTATCTGAAGTCCCGTAATTGTGGCACTCGCCGTACTTTCATTGGAAGACTCATCCAAGTAATATACACTGCAGACCTCGTTTTCATGCGGTGCGTCAATCGAGTAAAAAGAAGTGTCCGGACTCCCGCCGACTAACGACCACTGAATCACGCTCAATGTGTTATCCAGTGCATACATTTCCAGATTATAAGAATTTCCCTCCGTCGAAATATAAACGTAATTGACTGTCGCATCGGTCATCGGCGACAATGACGAAAATATAAAGCATTCCCCCTGGCTGTCAATCAGTGCAGCGGCAGGACTGTATGCACACGGATTGTCTGTTTCATCAAGTCCAAAGACATAGCCAGATATACCGGTTCTTCCGGCAGCCCGCGCCGGCTGCGCAGATACGGCAATTCCAAAAAGCAGCATGCACAAAGCAAGTGCGTAAATCTGCAAACGTGATCTTCGTTTTTTCATGCTGATACCCCCATTCTTTATTATCTCTGATAAGTAACGCGGAACGTCTGATTGGATTGCGCAAGCTGTATTACATCGCCCTCCCGCAGGACATAAAATCTGCCCGGCTCCAGCTTCACGCGATTTACAAACGTTCCATATGTAGAATTCAAATCGCGGATTGTCCATCCCTGATCCGTATATTGAATGATACAATGCTGTCTGCTGACACCCGCCACATTGCCCGATATCTTAAATATATTTCCATCCTCGCGCCCTATCGTAAGTGTTTCTGACATCACGGACTGCCATACAGCGCCTTTTATAACGCCCTCCATACACACAACCGTAAGCTTCGGTGTGGACTGTGGTGCCTCAGCCGCTGCCATCTGCGCCGGTGCATACGACTGTGCACTTCCGCTCGTATAACCCGACGGTGCAATCACCTGATACAGACATTTTTTAACGATATACAACACAAGCAACCATTGCAACAATAAGAATCCAATATAGACAATATACGATACAAGCTGATCAAGCCCATGCTCAGCCGAGTAGGTTCCAAAGGCATTCCATGAAAAATGCAGTGCCATTGCTCCGATAAATGCGATTAAGAAATCAATATCTATAAAAGCCGATCCGCGCATCTTACCCTTTTTGCACGCAAGTGCATACGCCCCTGAGTAAGACGCGCACCAAAGCGTATGTGTGCCAAAGGCGCCGATCATCCGGCCATAAACAAACATCTGCATTGCACCATATAATCCGGATGTTTCTCCCTGCAGCGCATACTGCGCTGATTCAAATGCCGAAAACCCAGCTCCTACAGCCGCACCGATTATGACTCCATTTATTCCATAGAGTGTTTTCTTTTTCGTAAAAAACAGCATGCATAAAAGCGCCGCAATCAGCTTTGCCGGTTCCTCCGTAAATGCCGCATATGATGCCGGCGTTTCCTTTGTTGCGATAAACCGCAATATCACTTCTGTCACAAGCAGAGAGGTCACCCCTCCAACGAAAAAATAACCGATTACCTCATAGATTGAAATGTTTTTGGGAATATTCAGTTCCCATAAAAACACAAGCACCACAAGCGGTATGACAAGCGGAGGAATCACAATTGCGATAATCTGTATCGCAGGTACAATGTATTCAATTTTAATGGAAATAAAATAAACCAGAAATATAAACGCGATTAAAATCAGACCGGCAATAAACAGCCGATACCAGACCCACGGCTTATGCCATTTTTTGAGCATATCCGCATCGGTTGCAGTGTTCATGGAGGTTCCTGCGGACAGCGCATATTCAAGCTCCTCCTTCGAGTGCTTTTTCCGGCTCTCTGAAAAAATGTCCCTCCATTTTATCTTATTTGCATCCGTTTTTACCTGCTTATAAAAAAAGGTATTCCCCATGTATATGCCTCCTTCCCGGTCAAATAAAGTAAATATATGGGATATTTTAGCATAGAAAAATACGAAAAAGGGATGCAGCCAGCACACATCATGTACTGGCCGCATCCCTTTTATTTATCCGTCTGAAATCGACTCTTATTTCTCCTGCTCACTCTCGGAATCCTGTACAGGCTGAGCAGGATTACTGCTTTCCTCCTTCCGATTCCGTTTTGCCTTTCTCTTTTTAATCAATGCTTTTATAACGATGATAATGACTACAATCACTACGATGCCATAAATATTCCGGATGACAAAGAACAATGTGTTCTCAAGGAATTTTAAGAAGCTCTGCCATGATTGTCTGCATGTATTTTTAAACCGGTTTCCGAAAGTATCCGTCGGCTCCGGATCCTCCTCATACTCCTTTACCTCCTTAATTGTGATATCAATATAAGAATATGCCACATCATTCTCGATATTGGTAATTCCCGATTTCAACCGCGCAATCTCCATCTGAATATCAAACAGCTCGTTCTCAATCTGTAATGCATACTCATCATCGGTCGCGCTCTCAAGCAGCGTCAGGTAGCGTGCATACTCTGCCTCATAAATCTCAAGCTGGGACTTATAAGTGCTGTACTGCTGTGTCACATTTGTAGCATCCGAGCATCTGCTTCTGACATCTCCGAGTGTTGTCGCTGCATTTATGATCGCGTCATATTCCGTACTCGGAACCCGTACAGTCGCGTAATACAAATTGTGCTTCCGGTTATTATCAACCGCATAATAACCGCTTGTGGAATAGCTGTCCGAATAGGACTCGGATTCCACAAATCCGCCCTTTTGATTAAGCAGCGTCTTAAAATCATTTACAGACGTATCAAAATCCAACGTATCAATACTGAGTTCACCCCGATATACAAGCATCTCCTTATCCAGCTTAGGAGCAGAATCCGTGCCTGTATTCGCCGTGGCAGAAAGTCCATTGTCTGCAAGCTCTTCATCCGCTGATGAATACATTTCATCCATTTCTTCTGCCACATCATCCGTATAAGATGCTTCCGTATTCTCCATCACGGCTTCATAATATGAATCAGATTTCATCTGCTCGTCCGACGCCTTGTTTCCGCAACCGGTACAAAGCATTGCCAACGCGGCAGCCACTACCATTTGCTTTTTCCATCTCTTTTTTTTCATGTATATCCCCTTTCCTGTGTTCCTGTTTTCCTTTGGATATATACTATACGAATCAGATTTTTATTTTTATGGAAATTTTTTAAAATTTTTATTCCGCGTAAACAATTTCAAACTCCGGCTCCCCATATTGCTCGACCAATGCCGCCATCTCATCCCTCTTACTATAACTCACTTCCAGCTTTTGGAGGTTCGGCATCGTATACAATGGTGACAAATCTTCGATTTGGCAGGATACAATATTAAGGTACTGAATATCCTCCCGCCCCTTAAGCGCAGATATATCCGTAATCTCAGAATGGTAAATATACAGCTTCGTTACGCCTTCTACTTCATCCAGGCAGGACAACTCCGTCTGTCCGGGTGCTCCGAACTTTATTTCATCGTAGCTTTTTCCACCCAGGTACATATAGGCATCCGAATCACAGGCAATATCTAAAAAACTCGGCTCACGCAAAGCTTCAATCGGGCTTCCGTCAAAGCTGCCGGCATTGCGCAAATCCAAGCTTTTCAAAGCCGGGCAGTTTCGAATCACCTCAATGCTTTTCAAGTTATTATTGCAAAACCCTATAAAACTCAGGTATTTCTTATCTGCAAGCACCGATATATCCTCAATATCATTTTCACGAAATTCTATCAAGACCAGCTTGTCAAGATATTTGAGCGGTGAAATATCTGTAATATGCTCTCCTCCGATATACACATTTTGCAGATTCGGCATATAAGCAAGATCAGAGATATCCGTGAGTTCTCCCTGCATACTTCCACGCTCATCCCATGTATATGCATATTCATAATATTCCTCTTCTGTTTTGACAGCATATTTCTCGAATATATATATTTCCTTTACATCCTTTAATTCCTCATACTTAATATTGCCGTATGGCTTACCAAGCTCCAGCCGGACCGCTTCCTCTATCAACGGTTCCTTAAAATCTATCACCCTGTCATGCCGGTAAGCTTTATATCTCATCACGCCGACAACCGTCAAAACGACCAGCAACACACCCATGGCAATCATACTGATCCATTTTTTCCTTGCATGCGATTGATACTCTTTCGTCAATTTTTGCAATGAAAAAATCAGCACATTATCATCCTTGAACCGTTTTTCCGGTGCAAAGCCGGTGCATCGTGCTGAAATCTTCTCAAGCTTTGAAACGGGATCCTTAAACGGCTTTGCCTTTCCGGTCATCATCCATGCAAGCAGAATTCCAAACGAATAAATGTCTGAGCGGATATCCGTCTGCATAAATCCGTACTGCTCCGGTGCTGCATATCCCTTCGTACCGCAGACAATCGTATCCACATCTTCCCCTTCTTTGTAGATGCGGCTGATGCCAAAGTCAATCAGAGCTACACTGCCGTCCTCTTTTATAATCACATTTTGCGGTTTGATATCTCTGTGTACGATGACCGGATTGGATGTATGTAAAATCTCCATTGCCTTCGCAAGCTTAATTGCTATAGCAATGATTTCTTCCTCCAGCACATGATGCGTCAGAAAAAATTCATCCAGCGGTGTCCCTTCCACATACTCCCGCACAACAATCTGGTATTTCTCGCTTTCATATTCCCCGACCAAATCCGGTATGATATCGCTGGCCAATCCATTTGCCTGCATGGAGATATCCATTGAAAAGTCATCCTGCTCCCTACGGTAACATTTTGCCACACATTTTTTCTGCGTCTTTGTCTCAACCACGAGTAGAGTATCACAATCATCCTTGCTGCTCAGGCAGGAAACCACTGTATATCCTTCCATAAATGCCTGTGGCAGTTCCTGTTCATAGCTTTTATCAAATTCTGCTTCAAACGCTTCTTTTATATCCATTCTGTCAGTCACTTATCCTTCTCCAAGCAATGGAAGCTCAAGCGACGCCATCAAATCCTGCACCTCCATCACACTCATTTTATGTGATAATCCGTAAATACAGGCGGCATCCCGCTTCACCTTTGCATACAACATACATTTTCCTGCTTTCTTCAGCAGCGTCTGCGTCTCTTCAAATGTCAGCCCAAAGCCAAAGGCAAGCTGTATCAGCTTATCTCTTGAAGGAATCCGGGTTCCGTTAAATATCTGATGCCCATATGTCCTGTCTATCTGTGATCTTTTTATGACCTGCTCCGGTACCTGTCGGCGCACTTCACATAAGTCCTTCAAATACCGCGATACACTCTGCTCTGTAAAGCAGTCGTCATTTGTCTCAAGCACCTTTTGAAAATTTTTGCCATGCATAATTCTATTTAACAAAGAATTTGTCGTAAGCATATAGAACACTCCTCCCGTTTGCCCCGGCGATTTATAGCTCCTTTACCGCCCCGTTACTGACAACCTGATCTTTTCCATGTCTTTTTCCATAGTATAATCGATCATCTGCTATCGTAATCAGCTTTTCATGTTTTGGATTCTCATCATAATATGCAATCCCAAATGTCATAGTAACATGGATTGTCTGCAAATTGTATACGATATGTTTTTGACGGATCTCCTCTATCATTTTTTCCATCACGGAAACTGCATACGGCATATCCCCATAAAGCAAAATCAAAAATTCCTCTCCACCCCAACGACACGGTACCGCTGTTTCCGGCAGATTTTCTCTTATCACTTCCGCAACACCTACAAGCACGACATCCCCGCAATCATGCCCGTATGTATCATTTACCGCCTTGAAATCATCGATATCTCCAAGAATAACACAATATGGTTTTCCGGATTCTCTATATTTTTGAAAATAAGAAGCAATATAATGTCGATTACTTAAACCTGTGAGCTTATCATAATTTGCATAGAAATCCAGCTGCTTATTTTTTTCAATCAAAAGTGCATTGCTTACATCAGCCAAATGCTTATTGTATGCCATTTCCGATAAAATATTTGCCGTCACATATAAAAAATTAGCCGCATTATCAATTTTTTTGCGATCCAAAATATAAACCGTCTCCAATGCCTTGACATATGCATCCGGGTCTACCTGTATCTCTTTTGCAATTCTCCGATATTTCTCCGACTCCGTTTTTTCCGGCAGAACCTGACCGCCGATAAAGCAGCCGATCATCTCACCATTTACCATAATCGGCGCGGCATAATCAATCAAGCCTGCATGACATTCATAGACACAGACATGTCCATTCTTTCTGGCATTTTCCGCACCGTTTTTATCGCACTGTTCGCAGCGGCGTCCGCCAATTTCTGATTGTCTTGTATAGACCGTGCAAAAATCCGTAAAATTTGATCCTTTTGTTACCGGCACTCCATACTTATCCGTTGTAAGCGCTGCCATGCCGGTCATATTGGAAAAAGCATCCTGTATTTTTTGCAGCGTCTCGACAGATATGTAATCCGTCAGAGTCCATTTCTTCTTTTCTTCTTCACTCACAGTTTCATAATAAATACGATTCATCGTAGTCCCCTCATGTACGATTTTTTACTTAAATGATAGCATAAAGTATATCATTTATTTGATATGCCCGCAATCCTAAACAGAAACAGCAGATTCTTTGATACAGCATTATTCCAAAACAGAAACCCGTGCGTAAATAATCGCGCGCAATCGTTCTTTCAGCTCCGGCGGTAATAACGAATTTTCACACATCGTAATCCATTTCGGAGTGAATGATACAAGGTTTTGGATAAGCCTTTCAGCCGTTGCTCTTGTGATTCCGCACTTGTCCGCAAAGATCAGAAAATCTTTTTTTCGGATGTTCATCTTCTTGCCGTTCATCGGCAAAGCAAACTGCTCTTTATCTGCCGGCATGTTGGCATTTACAGGAAGCAGATCATATGCAGGCGACAACACATATTCTCCCGAGCCTTCTGCGGTTTCAATCATTGAAAAGTTCTTCAAATGCATATCGGAATTACCCACGATAAATGAAAATACCAAACGGACAAAAAGCTCTGCCATATCAATTCCTATGCGTGAAGAATATCGACGGATAAGCTTCGCGCAACGCTCATAAGAACCTCGGTATTTATCCTCCGTAAGCCTCAAATCAAGCTGACAAAAATCTTCCATCGCAAGCATTTGAACATTGTCTTTTTCAAATTTACGGTCAACTCGTTTTGTGATATAAGCAAGTCCTGTACTCCCTTTAATCAGTGCATGAGGAACCGTTGAAATACCGGTTATATCCGCCATTGACATCACAAGCTGTTCCGATTCGGGAAGTGCCTCAAACTCTGCAACCTGCGGTTTCAGAATGTAACCTGTCGGATAGTTTACAAGCGTCAGTCTCGGCTTGCCACTATTGCTTACAAGATGCAATGACAGCTTCTTTTGAACGCCCGGCACCGTAAAGCCCTTATTGGTCGTTTCTGTCGCTAAAAGTGCCAGAGCCTTATCATCTATCTCAATTTCAGGAAGCTTGGTCGTACCGAAAAACCGTTTTATGCAGCTTTTATGCCAACCGGATTCATCAGGTGTACGAATAGGCTTTCCGCAGCATAAACAGTTCATACCCGTTCCTCCCTTATCGATACATTTCCAATTCCATCTTTACAGGCGACAAGCAAAATTCCAAAACGATCACGACTATCTAATTTCCAGTTATCGGTAACTACTTTAAGAAGCCAGCCCTCCGGAATCAGACCATCAAAAAATGGAAATAATGTTTTTGATGTATATGCCTCTTCCTGCAAGGGTAACGTAAGCGAAATTGCCAATGCCTCATCACTTTGCAGGTATTCCATATCATATTGTAGCAAATAACCTTCGTCGGTTTCTTCAAGAACTCCGGCAAAAATATTTCTCACATAAACATATGCCCTTCTAAAAACGCTCATACATTCTTCCTTCCTGCTACCGCTTCCATATTAAACATCGCAAGCGCAATATTCACCTTATCCATACGCACAGTTTCTTTGCCCTGTTCCAGTTCTCGAACAAAGCGCAGACCAAGACCCGAACGCAAAGCAAATTCTTGTTGCGTAAGCCCTGCAGCTTTTCTGTGTTCTTTTACAAATTCTGCGATTGGGTTCATCGATATCGTCCTCCCTCTTATTCTATGCTAACATCAATTTATACCCTTTCGGGTTCTTTGTCAATTATTTTTAATATAATTACACCCAGACGGGTATATTTAATAAGCATATTCTTAGGGATTACACCCTTTCGGGAGTACAAAAACAGCACATCCGCTATTTGGATGTGCTGATTCTTTTTCCTACAACAACAAATCGTCCGCCCTCCACATGATAGGCGCAGCAGGACAAAGTGATAAATTCATCTCCGAATTCCGCTGTGACACCGGTATCATATAAGGATAGTTGTTTGATGTTATGATACCAGTCATCAAATTCCTCCTGCGTATCCGCCTGAAAAAAATTATAATATTTAAATACATCCTGGTCTACATAATAAACCTGAGAATAAAATACAGCAATCAATTCATACTGCCGATGCTCATACAGACTGTCAAAGCAGATAAGGGAATGCTCCGCTCCATATGCTTCCTCCGCATACTGCATCAAATTACCAAACATCTCTCCGGATTTCATTGTATGTCCGTGAATGATTAAATTGCTCGACGGCACAGTTCCGCCTTGATAGTCATGCTCCCGGTCGCCTACGCCGACAACCGAATCCGTGTCCATAATCAGACAGCCGTTGCTGTTTTCATTTTTATCAAAATCTCGGTTAATGTAGTACACTTCATCATCCATTGTCTGCATAACCGGATAATCAATATTGGTGTCCTCGATTTTCAGCCACCCGATCATATCATGGTTTTTTTCATATAAAGCCTGACATTCAGGCAGAATGGAAGGTTCTCCATATTCCTCTTCACCAGAAGAGACAGAGTCCGTTTCAGACTCTGCCTCCGGTATTTCTTTTATTTCCTCCAATGCCTCCTGCTGTGCCTCCAGCTTTCTTTTATCATTCCATCTGTTCCAATAGCAGACGGCTGCCATAAAGATAGAAACCACAAACAAAGCGGCGAACAGGATAAATGCTATCTGGGATTTTTTACGCATTATTTTTCTTCCTTCTGAAGCCGTAAACACATACCATGCCTGCAAGACCACACATACTCAAAACAATCCAAAGCTCTGCTGTATCTGCCTCTCCGGTTGCCGGTACATTATCCTTTTGTGACGGTGTCTTCGGCGCCTCGGTTGTCTGCACGGTGCCCGGCTGGCTTGCCGGCGCGGCTGCAATCGTAACATTCGTTGATGCCTCGCCATCTGTAAACACGATTGTAATGCTGTGTGTTCCCTGTGACAGCGTCAACAGATATTCCTTTGTAAATGTTACAATCGTGCTTCCTGAGGTTGCTGTGTAATTCGAAGCATCTACCGTTGCTCCGTCCACCTTTACGCTCTGGAACTTTTCAAGAGCCCCGTTTGCTCTTACTGCAAGTCCATCTGCGCTGTCCACAGTCCATGTGCTGTTAATACCCTCTACAACCGTATAAGGAACGGCTTCCGTTGCCACAAATTCAATCAGAATATAATCCGAAAGACTATTTACGGAGCTGTAAGGAATCGTAACCGTATTTTCCGTATAGGACGCTACTGCTGTAAACGGTGTCGCGGAAGAATCATCCATCTTATAAAGCGAATATCTCGCCGAGGAAGCATCGCATCCTGCAGGAATCGAAACCGTCAGCTTTCCTGCAATCGGCTCCTCCGACAGATTGTTTGTCAGATTTACCTTACAAAACCGGCTATAGCCTTCCTCCAATGTATAGGTTCTCTCGTATTCCCCTATGTAATCCATCAAAATTCCGGTAAATCCGCCCATTGTGTTCGTATCCAATACAGCATTTGGATCATCCGCCGTAAATGATGCGCTCAGTACCGTCTGGTCAAGATACACATAATCCATGCCGCCTTCACATTCCGTATACTCACAGACTCTGACCGGCAGTGCCACGGTATTTCCCTGCTCCGCGTGCACAATCGTCGGCATCATAGCCAGAAGCATGCACAGGCAGGCTGCAAAAGCAAGACAAACTTTTACTGTTCTTTTCATACTCTCTGCCTCTTTCCTTTAATTTATTTCCAGATTATAACAAACAAAAATTTCTGTTTGTAGTTCACATTTGTGTCAATCTATGAATTTTATACTATCCTTCAGAATGATTTCCATATATGCCTGAAACACGCCAATCCGGGATTTTGTTCCGGTTTTTTCATAGATAGACGCAATATATCGCTGCAAATTGCGTCTTGATATATACAATTTATCTGCAATTTCCTGAACACCATCCTCGGTTGTAACAAGCTCTTCAAAAACCTCCATCTCCATCGGAGTCAGACAAAATTGGTTCCCGAATATTTCCAAATACTTTTTCTTCGACAATTCCAGCAGTTGTTTTGATGTATCTCCCATAATCCTGTTCTCCCCTCATATATACATCCACTAAACAATTTGCGAAACTCATACATTACAAGATATGTTGTGCAGGATATACAACTCACATATTGATTCTGTGAGTTTCGCAAGCCTACTGACCAATCGGTATATACAAATCCTCAATATAGATGCCGCATACCTTCTCCAGACCGATTACCTCCTCAAATTCCAACACATTCTTCTGGTAAGATTTGTCGCCGACCTGGTCATAACAGATGCTCCCTCCCTGTATGAAGCTCTCGTCCGATTCGTGACTCACAATCGTCTGTTCGCTTCCATCTATCATCTGAAATTTGATTGCAATGGTCGTATCCGACAGTCCTAATTGGTCATATGGAAAATTCGACACGTCCGAATTTAAAGTAAGCCCAAGCGGTGTAATCTCAATATAATCCACGATTGCCGTCGTACCCAGAAACGAGAACTCCATATCCGGTGTTCCTTCAATCGAAATACTTTCGGTAACCGTTCTGTTTAACGGAAATGTAATACTCCACATTCCTTCTACAAGCAATTCCGGATTGTCTGAGTAAGGATTTCTCTCCAGGTCCTTAAAATATGCTGTTACATTCGTTCCTTCCTCCAGATCCTTGTTAAACGTGATGCTGACAACATACGTTGCCATATTCGGCTTTTGTTCACTTATCTCCAGCAGCTCGCAGGATTTTGCTCCCCCTAACAGATTATCATTATTGTAATTGTCTCCTTCACAGAAACAGAAATAATCAAACCCGACATCCTCCGCAAATTCGATGCCCGAAGATGCCGTTATCTTTACAAGAAGATATATCGTATGGCTGTCCACAACGACCTCCTGTGACTCCATCATCAAATCCGGCTTACTCTCCGTGTATATTTTTTCACTTTCCACGCCTGTTTCCTCTACTTCATCCTCCGATGTAAGTCCGAGAAAATCCATAATCGACTCTTTAAATGCTTCAAAAATATTTGCATGTGCATCCAAAGAAGTGAGTGATACCAGACCAATGATACACACCAAGCAAATTGCGATGCGGACAATCCATTTTTTACTATGACCGTTTTTTTTTGAAATGTCTTCCCGTTCTTCGATTGATTGCAGCGTACTGTCAACCTTTTCTTCATAAGATTTCGGAAGCTCCACATCTCTGATCAATCTTTTTATCTCTCTGTCAAATTTTGCCATAATCCCCATCACTTCCTTCCTAAGCCAATGCTTTTTTTAAAAGCTCTCTGCCACGGTTCAAACGCGATTTCACGGTTCCGACCGGAATATCCAGCACACCGGAGATATCACGTATGGATAACCCATTGTAATAATACATGACAACCACCAATCGATACTCCTCGTTCAGCCCTTGAACGATTTCCCATAACTCATTATGACTATCGAAAACCGGATCCATCATGGATTCCATCTTTTCATTTCCCGGCAGTTCCAATCTTTTTTCCTTGATTTTCAATGCCTCATTTTTTGTAATGGTTATCATCCACGTCTTAAATTTGTGCGGGTTTTTCAACTGGTCTATATGCTCATAGCCCTTTAGAATCGCATTGCCGGCCGCATCCTCCGCATCCATTTTGTTATTCAGAATAAAATATGCGACCGTATACAGATGATCCTTATATTGGTTGATATATTCGCAATATTCTGCCCGTTTCATCATTTGTTTCCCCTTTGATAGCACTTTTTTGATCAAAAAATCCTCTCTCATATATTTAAGATACTTGAAACCGCAAAAAGGTTCCCATCTTTTTATATTTTGCCGGCAAAATCATCTCTGTATATACAAAAAGCGTGCAAACAGAATCAATTTGCACGCTCTCCCATAATTTCTCTAATAAAAATGCAGGGATTTTTCTACCAAGGTATCTCCCTCATATACAAGCCGCAGAGTAAAGAATCGCTGCTCATTCTCTTTAATCAATAAATTCAAAAAGATGGCATCCCCCTCCCATGTCGGAAGCTCCGGCACGCGCACTTTTTCTACCCACTGCAAGTCTCCCTCCGTACATGGAATCAATTCTCCCGTAAAGCCATCGGCAGTAAAAAGACACATAAGCTCCGGTTCTTCCACTTTATCACTGATAAATGTCACAAGCCCCCGAAACCTATAGGACGTAAGCGTAAGCCCCGTCTCCTCCTTCACCTCGCGGAGCAGACACATTTCTGCATCCTCAGTGCCCTCTGCATGTCCGCCGACACCAATCCATTTGTCCTTATTGATATCCCGCTTTTTCTTCGTGCGGTGCAGCATCAGATATTTTCCATCTTTTTCTATATAACATAATGTTGTAAGCTTCATACCTTATTTTTTTACCTCTGGCTCTGCGATAGCTCTTTAACGATTTTCCATTTTGTTTTGGTACATTTTCTTATCTGAATTTTGATAAATCTGCCATAACGAACAATCCGGATTATCGTTTGATGAGCAAAATCCGTAAGCCGCAGATATCTGATACATGCGGCCTTCTTTTCTATTTAACTTATCTATTTTTTCCATCAAACTTGTAATGGTCGACTCGACATAAGCCTTGTCCGTATTGTCCAAAATAGCAACAAACTCATCGCCGCCCATACGACCGATAAATCCGTCTTCTTCGTAATTTTCCTGCAGGATTTGTGCAAATTCAATCAAAAGCTTATCCCCTACACTATGTCCAAACACATCATTTACCTGTTTAAAATGATTTAAGTCAAAATTAATAATCGTTGTATCCTTCTTTGCGCTCTCACGCTCCTGAAACATCTTTTCGCACATGGCGCGGTTTCCCACCTTCGTGAGTGCATCCGTATATGCAATCTGAATCAGCGACTGTTTTTCCGCATTTTCATAAAATACCAGAATCAGACGATGAATGTAGCTTGCAAGCATAAATAGAATAAAAAACAGCACCCCGATTGGCAATATACTGCTCGACAAATCAATATTCTTTGGGTGGGCATATTTATTCACACAAAATCTTAGAATATCTGCAAATAAAAACAGCAGCAAGACGCCCAGCGCATATAAAATAATCTGACCCGATTTTCTGTCCTGTTGTTTCCTGAATACAATATTCGAAATACATATCAGAACAATCGCACCCCCTCCCAATATATGGAAAACAGGCAATACCTTAGGCAGATGATATATCGTGAATCGTTCTAAAATGATTGAAGCAATGAAAAAAACAATCAACATCGGAATCAATACAGACACCACTTTTTTCGCCTTTTTATTATCCTCGATATCATATATAAATAAGAGCAGCGGAATCGGTGCAAAATACAAAGATACATACTCCATGCGGCACACAGTTCGTATGTTTTGGAACACGAGCTGCAAAATGCCGATGGTGCAGAGTATCCAAAGCGAAAAAGAGATAGAGAAAATGGAAATCCAAAGCAAAATCCGGGTTTCTCTATCCAGCTTCTCCAGGAATACTATGACACCCAATAATAAAATGCCAATCAAAAATAAAGAAACACCTATTATAACTTCCAGAATATTTTTCAGAATAAAATTACTTGCCACGTTACGTTCTGACATAATAAATATATCTTCAATAGAAGAAAATGCATTGTCTTCCGTCACGTCAAACCGCAGTGTCAATTCCTTCCCCGCATAATCCTCCGGCAGCTCCACCCAGTGATAGCCGCTTCCAACCATCTTCTCAGGATGATCCGGGTCTTTTGTATACGAATATATCTTTTCTCCATCTATATAAACGTTAATAATAGAATGGTAGATATGGAACTGCAGAGTCGGCCGTGTCATAGTGCCATCAGGCAATGTAGTCGTAAGCTCTACACTGTCACCTATATTCGTGACCGGAAATGAATAGCCTCTTAAATTTTGAGTACCCTCCGATACGCCATTTATAGTCACATCCCAATTATCCATAAGTAATTGCTGGGATTTATTGGCTATGATACTCGTTCTTGTTCGGACTACAAAACAAAATATAATCAGGCAAACGATTAAAAGTATATTCACAAACCGACTTATGCGATTTTTATTTCCTGAATCCCCCATACAAAATCCTTCCTGTAGTATACCCCGAACAAATTACACTTAAAGTACAATCATTTTTATTTTAAAACATATAGAAAAGATTCGCAAGAAAATTATTTCGGCAAGCAAAAAACGCCTCGCCGCCGACACATTTGTCAGCAACGAGGCACCTTGAGCCTTTTCGACTATTTTTCTTTTACCGGAATCCAAACCTCTGCATAATATTCCGAATCCTGCATTCCCATCTTAAAATCAACGGGATCGCTGTAATACTCAATATTGTATCCTTCCGCAATCTCATATTGGCTGGTCGGAAGCCATTCCGAAAATATCCTTCTATTGACCTCCTGCAACGGAAGCGGCATCGCCCCTCTGCAAGGAAAAATTGCCCACAGGTGTTCCGGAATATCCTGTACATCAAGCTTCATCGCCTGCGCCTTCTCCGCAGCATAATCATCTGCAATCATATAGCGAAACTGTTCTCCGGTCATCGCTTCATCATAGCAGACGCCATACATTCCAAGTACCGGCTTCGGATCCGCCTTTACAAATGCCTCATCCCAAAACTGCGGTATGTCCTGATTTGCAGACTCATAAGAAAACATCTTTGAAATACCCATTACCTTAAATGCGTTCTTTCTCTCCATTCTGTACTCCATCACTGTACCTCCCTCTAATGTCAATTTGATGTGCAGTGGTGCAATCGTTTTTACATTTGCGCCACCCTTTCTGACATCAGTCGGCGTGCATCCATGAAAACGGGTAAATGCCTTTGTAAAGCTATCTGGAGAATCGTAACCATATTTCATCGCCAGATCAATTACCTTAACATCCGAGGTCAGAAGCTCGCTCCCCGCAAGAGATAATCTTCTTACCCTGATGTACTCACCCACGGTATATCCGCACAGCATCGAAAAGCCTTTCTGAAAATAAAACGCGGATATATTTACTTCAGCGGCGATTCTGCCTACCGTAAGGTCTTCCGTAATATTGCTTTCAATGAAGCCGATTGCATTCTCTATCGCTTCTACCCAATTCATGCCGCTCACCTCCTTGATGATGCTGTAAGTATATCGCTTTTATTCAGATGCTTCCCGACAATAAATGCTTTCTTTTGTCTGCTGTCGTTCTACATTTTTTGCTTTCTTCTGCCTGCTGTCGTTCCGCAATTTTCATGCTTCCTCTACTACCGATTTATAATAATTTCCAAATTCCGCAAGCGCATCGATAATCGGCAGCATTTCCTTTCCGAGCCCCGTCAAACCATATTCTACTCTCGGAGGTAATTCCCGATAATCCTGCCTGTAAATAAGTCCATCCTTCATCATCTGTCTTAAACTATCTGTCAGCACTTTCTGAGATATGCCTTCCAGATCCCTTTGCAATTCATTAAATCTCCACGGGCGGTTTTTCAGATTACGCAGAATCAGAAGCTTCCATTTCCCGCCTATCAAGGATACCGCCGTCGCTACCGGACATTCCGGCAATTCATCTTTGGTTTTCATATTTCAACACCTCACATTCATTTCCGCCCATGCAACATTTGTCTTTGGCAATTGAGCAGACGCTACACGATTTTTATAATAGCACACTCATTTTTGAATGTATAGGCATACTATAATGTACACTTATGTTAAAAGCCGGTGCCTTGCTGTTTTCGAATTTTTCTGTGACAAAATCACAGAATTTACCTTCAAAATCGTATATATTTGTATTACAATCAAGAAAAGGAGGACTTTAAAATGTCTGTAATGAAAATAAACAAAGAAAATTTTGAAAATGAAGTTATTCGCTCGAATAAACCGGTAATCCTTGACTTCTATGCCGATTGGTGCGGTCCGTGCCGTATGGTTGGTCCAATCGTATCAGAAATTGCAAACGAGAGAAATGACATTCGCGTCGGCAAAATAAATGTGGACGAGCAGCCGGAGCTTGCTGCACAATTTGGAGTGATGAGTATTCCAACACTTATGGTCATAAAAGAAGGCAAGGTTGTAAATACATCCGTAGGCGCAAAGCCGAAAGGACAAATTCTCGCAATGCTATAGTGAATATAGGTGCATATCCGCATATTTCAGAAAGGTGGTAAGAAAATGAAAGTTGTTATAATTGGCGGCGTTGCCGGAGGAGCAACAGCGGCAGCCAGAATACGCAGACTTGACGAGAAAGCAGAAATCATTGTTTATGAAAAATCAGGATTTATCTCTTATGCGAACTGCGGCCTGCCCTATTATATTGGCGGCACGATTGAAGATAAAAAAGCTCTGACATTACAAACTCCGGAAAGCTTTTATTCCCGTTTTCGTGTGGATATGAAAGTGAATCATGAAATTACGGCAATCAACGCGGACAACAAAACCGTAACTGTAAAAAACCTTAAAACCAGAGAGCAATTTGAAGAAAGCTATGATAAGCTTTTAATCTCGACCGGTGCAAAACCGATACTTCCGCCATTTGAAAATATACAAACAAACAATATCTTCACCTTACGCACAGTAGAAGATACACTCAAAATCAAAGATTATGTAAATGCAAACAGCCCTCGTTCCGCAGTGATTGCCGGCGGCGGCTTTATCGGTCTTGAAATTGCGGAGAATCTGCGTGAACTCGGCATGGAAGTGACGATCGTCGAAGGAGGTCCCCAGCTAATGGCTCCCTTCGATTCCGATATGGCAGCATTTATCCATGCTGAAATCAGAAGCCACGGCATAAAGCTTATACTAAATCACATGGTAGATGGATTTGAGGAAAAAGGCGGTCAAACGATGGTGAAATTGAAAAATAATGACACGCTTCCCGCTGATATGGTAATCCTTGCAATCGGCGTTACTCCAGATACCTCCCTCGCCAAAAAAGCCGGTCTCGCTCTCGGCATGAAGGACAGTATCGTGGTAAATAGCCGGATGGAAACCTCACATCCCGACATTTATGCCGTTGGAGATGCGGTACAAATCCAAAATATTATCACCCACGAACAAACTCTGATTTCTCTTGCAGGTCCTGCTAACAAGCAGGGACGGATTGCCGCCGATAACATTTGCGGGGGCAACAGCCATTACACCGGCGGTCAGGGCAGTTCGATTATAAAGGTGTTCGATCTGACCGCAGCTTCAACCGGAATTAACGAACGAACTGCAAGGAAAACAAATATAAGCTATGATAAAGTGATTCTGTCACCGATGAATCATGCAGGATATTATCCCGGCGGTAAAATAATGACAATGAAAGTGCTTTTTGAGAAAGAAACCTACCGTATATTAGGGGCGCAGGTCATAGGATATGATGGTGTTGATAAACGAATCGACGTACTCGCAACTGCTATCCGGGCAGGAATCAAGGCGTACGAGCTTACCGAGCTTGACCTCGCATATGCCCCTCCTTATTCTTCAGCAAAGGACCCGGTAAATATGGCCGGCTTCATAATAGAAAACATAAAAAACGGAATTGTAAAACAATGGTATTACGAGGATGTAGATACTCTTCCACAAGATGGAAGTCTAACCCTGTTAGACACAAGAACAACGGAGGAATATACCCGTGGTCATATAGACGGATTTGTGAATATCCCTGTTGATGAGCTTCGGGAACGAATCGGCGAGCTTGACAGGTCGAAGCCTGTATATGTAATATGTCAGAGCGGCCTACGAAGCTATATTGCAAGTCGAATTTTAATGGGAAATGGGTTTGATACTTATAATTTTGCAGGCGGATTCCGGTTTTATGACGCTGTTCGAAATGACAAAGTCTTAATACAAAAAACCACTTCTTGTGGAATGGATCTATAAAATACTATAATCCAGAATCGAATAACAGAGCGTTGAGTTCATTCTCAACGCTTTGTTTTATCCAGATTCGAAAGACCTTGCTCGTCAATAATCTCAATCACTCCACGGGAAAGCTTTACAAACCCCTCACCCACGAAATATTTGAGCATTCTTGTTACAACCTCACGCGGACTGCCTAAATGATTTCCTATCACTTCGTGCGTAATATGAAGTATATTTGTACCCTCAATATTTACTTCATTCAAAAGAAAATCCGCAAGGCGTTTATCAAAGCTTTTCCACATCACTTGGTCAATCAGCCACATCACATCCGAAAATCTGCTTGCCATAATCTCATTTGTATAATTTGCAAGCGAGGGTGAAACCTCCATAATACTCTTATACACATCGGAGGGAATCAGTAAAACCTCGCTATCCTTTTCTGCCGTGATGCTCATATCAAACTGAATGCTGTTCATCATACACGAAGCAGAAAACAGACAAATATCACGATCAAAAAGCCGGTACATAGTAATCTCCCTGCCATCCTCAGAAATGGTGAACACGCGAATCTGACCGGATACTACAAGGATAAGTCCCGTACAATCTAAGGAACCATTATGTAAAAATTCACCTTTTCGAAATCTGCAGGCAACAGCCGCATCTGTAAGCATCTCTTGCTGCGCATAATTCAATTTTTTCCAAACCGGTAAATATGTCAGGTAATTCATCGCTTTTATCTCCCTTATTATTTTTTAGTGTACTGTAATTTCCGGCATATGTCAATAATAGTTATTGACATATGCCGGAAGCGATGATAAGCTAGGGCAAAGAGGTGAAGCTATGTCAAGACCGACAAAATGCCGCCGAGTGTGTCATTTCCCCGACATTCTTGCATTTTCTCCGACAGGTGACACAACTGGGGAACCTGTTATTTTAACAATTGACGAATTTGAAACAATTCGGTTGATTGATAAGGAAGGGCTATCACAGGAAGCATGCGGAACGCAGCTCGGTGTAGGAAGAACAACCGCACAAAAAATATATGATCAGGCAAGAAAGAAGCTCGCCAAAGCTCTGGTGCTCGGCTTACCGATAAAGATTGAGGGCGGAGATTACCGTCTTTGTAACGGAAATGCTGATTTTTGTTACAAACAAGATTGCTTTAAAAAGCAAATTCAAAAAAATTTTTTAAAAAGTAAAGGAAATGATATTATGAGAATTGCAGTAACTTACGAAAACGGAAATATTTTTCAGCACTTTGGACATACGGAACAATTTAAGATGTACGATGTAGAAAATGGTAACATAGTTAAGACCGAAGTACTCCAAACAAACGGCTCCGGTCACGGCGCTCTTGCTGATGTGCTTTCTGCTGCTAAGGCGGATGTTCTTATATGTGGCGGCATAGGCGGCGGAGCACAGATGGCACTTGCACAGGCAAATATCAAGCTCTACGGCGGTGTCAGCGGAAATGCTGACGAAGCGGTAAACGCTTTTATCGCCGGTAAGCTTGATTTTAATCCCGATGTACATTGCGACCATCATGACCACGAGCATGGAGATACGCCTCATACCTGCGGCGACCACGGATGCGGTCACGAACATTGCGGAAACCACGACGTGATTTCCTGATTATTTCGTTTCAGCAGGTGTCAGCATAAATGTCTCAATCGTTTTAATTGCTTATACGACTGATTCACGCCCGTTGACGCCAATCCCGATACAATACCAACCGCAATTGCATTCAACACATCCGACGCCGGGAAATCCGGCATCACATACATTCCAACAACACCCAGAATTCCACCGCATATCCCTACAATTACCGGAATCCCCTCATCCTTTAAATGTTTACACTGTTTTGCCGCAATCCCAATCAGATAACAAATTACAACGATTGCGAAAACCATACCTGTTTCAAATATGTCCATCTATATTCACCTTTTCTTTTTTAATAATATATGTTCGTTCCATATTTTATTGTACGAAAAAAGGCAGCCTATTGACTGCCTTAAGATTCTCATTATGTTATCTCATTTCTGCGCAGACCATTTTGCCCTTTGCATTCACATCAACGTCAATTTCATGACCTCCAAATACATATCCGTCATCATACCCGATGGTATAGGAACCATTTTGATTTACAAATATATATTTCATTCTGCCCCTTAATGCATCCGCAAATTCCTCCGGTGTCGAAAAGCTTATCTCGCAATCATCCTCCAAACACTCTAATGCAGCGTCGAACAGGTCCTGATCAGATGCAAGAAATTTTCTGGCTTCCGCATCCTTATCTGCAATATTTTCCACAAAATCCCGGGCTACAGCCAGTGGCTTTTTCCATGTTGCCTTACTGCTCCACTCTACCTCGATATAAATCGTGATATCTTTATTTGCAAAATGGCAGGTTCCGTTAAATACCCCTTCCGATTTTTCTAGTATCAACTTACCTAATACATCATCCTCTAAATGAATCGGCGCCAGATATTTTTCTCGTTTTTTATCAAGCTTTGTTCCAGATACATTTTCTTCTAAAACTTCCTTCACATATAAAAATGCCACATCACCAAAATAATTATATTGCAATCTCCCTACAACCTTATAAATGACGCCATTCGTAAATGTATTAAAATATCCGCTGTTTTCTTCCTGCTCTTTATATTCATCTAAGGATATCGGCCACGTTATAATGTTTATCTTCTTTACCATACTATCCGCGTCTATATCATATATTGCTGCAATGGAATGCGTAATAATATAATATTTATGATTGTTGCTTAATCTTGCCGAGCCGCCTTCTCCGGCGAGTATGTAATACAAGCCATCATCACCGGAAAATTTATTATCTTCCTGATATATTTCATGTATATCCATTCTAATCATACCTCCCACTATAACCATTCGCCATAAAACCAGATATATGATTTTGTGTGATAATCTTCATCATTTAATTCTTCCATATATCCAATCTCCGGTAATTGTGTTATGATTCCTCTTTCTTCTGCAAATGAACGCTTCTTCTCAATCGGAGTCCATATCTGATATGGTCCTTTTCTATCCCAAAAGGATTGATAGTATTTCTGATCATAAAAAATAATAATCTGTGAATTACGCACATTCGGATATGTAATGGCGGCTACAACCTTACAAAAGGATAACCCCTTTGGCTTCATGTCAATAAATTCTTCTGTTTTTTTAATCCACATTTTACAAAAATCCGTCTTGATTTTGCCTGATGTTTTCGGTTTCGCCAGCCACGGACCGCAAGGAACATGAAAATGTTCATATTCTTCATCCGTATCTTTGAAAGGTTCTATTTTATCCATCCAGCCTGTCAACACATTAAACTTTCTTTTTTGCCCTCTCGATTTACTACGAATCATGTATATCGACATTTCCTTTTTCCTCCACGTTTGAACATCTGCTTATGAAAGATATGCCTTACAGCAAGAAGTCTATTCATTAAACTCTACACTATTACACAACATAGGAGTCAATGATTTTTTTGACATATTTCTCACATGCCTAATTCATCAACTTTTAAAGGATTAAAATATTTTCTTATGTGCTGGGCTGCTACAGTATCAAACTCACCCTGTCCACAATTGCGGGTTAGCTTTTCTGGAAGTTCGGGATTATATCCTATACTGCCACAACAAATACATATATTCATCCATTTTTTCAGTTTAGGATATTGCCTTAAATAATCAAGTCCTTCAGTATTTTTATTTCTCACTTTTTCTCTTTATCCCTTCTTCTTTTAGCCATTATCTCTTGAAATCTCTCGTTGGATAAAATCGGCTGATCTTTCTTTTTATTTGTCTTCATATTTTCCGGCAATTTTATATCATTATCACTTAACGCTTGCTTCATATCCTCTAATATCCATTTTTCAACGAATGCTTCAAAAGTCGATTTTTCTATCATCCCTGCATGATTACCGAGATATAAATCCCCCTTCTCGTCAGCAAGTATGCATGAACCATCACCTATATATGAACCAATTGCATAATAGCCCTTATACTCCTCCGGACTGTCCACTTTTGTTATCTGTTCCAACGAATAAATCTCCGTTCCATGATTTCTAAATCCGTTTGCCAAAAAAAGAAAGCTTTTGTACCCACCCGGAAGCAAAGCATTGTTTTCTTTCTCCCAAGCCTTGATTTCTTCGTTATTTACGCCTTTCGGAAACTTAAAATTATCAATATCATTTTCTTCAAGCGCATCTGCAAGCAGAACAATATCATCATACAACTGTTTTACACTATACATACATAACCCCCTGAAAAGATTTATTATTATCATTATATACGGCATTGTTTTTTATTTCTATATCCAAATTGTATCATACAATCGTTTTGCTCGTTTTTTCCAGGTGTGATTAGCACCTGCCTTTATCGCATTTTTTGTTACTTCTGCCGCATGTACCTCATCCTCTAATATTCTATTTATGATTTTGGGTATCTGCTCTAAATTGCCCAATGAAAAGGTATATATTTCTTGTTCCTTCCCTTCCCTGCAATTCAATGCTTCCGTAAGATATTTGCTTTCTTCTGACAATACAACCGCGCCCGAAAGCATACCATTAAAAATTCTTTCATGAGCGCCATCCTTAAACCATGCCATAGTAGATAGAACGATTTTACTGTCTGTCATTAATTTTAAAATTTCATCAGGAGCTACCATCCCCATCATATGAACATTCTCTTTCCCTGTAAACTTATATTTATGATAATTTTCCCCATAAATGTAAATCTGCGCATTACTTTCTGATGCAGCATGAAGCGCGGCTAACCGATAATAGCTTAGAATATAATTATGTAAAAAACCAAAATCTATTGTCAAGGCTTTTAATATATTTTCATTTAACTGCCCTCGTAAAATATTATTCATATAAACTTCAATAACACATTCTATATTTGCTTCATAATTCACTAATGCCAACTGGTAGAGATCCTTAACCACTTTTCTGACATCAAACCATCCCTCATACTTCTGAATGACTTCCTCTGGAATATTTATTACATCAACGCTGTCTACAGGTATTGAACCTGCATATAATACATCTATCTTTCTCTCACCAAATGGTTTAGGCATTGCAATATTGGTCGCCGTACCACCATGTGGCAAAAATCCAACAAATCCAATATTCGGAAAAAATCTGCTTACATATGCACAATGTTCCCTGTCAATACAAAAAACTTTATCTTTTTTATCAAATAATGCTAAAGTATTTGCAAAATTTCTTGGATGATCGACCAATATTGTTATATACGGAATATTCATCTGCTTCCAAGCATTCACACCTTCACCAATAAGCATATTGTAAAACATTGTATTGAAAGTGACCACTGCATCCACTTTCGTATCACAAAATCTTGATAATTCTAATATATTATTCTCTTTAACATCATAAAAGAAAATTTCAGCTTCCTTCTGCATTAATCCTATAGCCAATTCATTGGAAAAAACATCTAATTCCGGTATTTGTCCCTTATACATCAGAATTCTTTTATTCATCTTTTCAATCCTTCCCAAACAATTATTTTACCTATAATCCAAATACTGTGCCCATTATATCACGTCGACTGTCGTCTCCGTGCGTCTTTTCGCCTTATGTCGATGTCCGCAAGCGCACATCGCCGCAAGGCTCATTATATCATATGGAAGGACAAAGTAATATTATTGGGTGACAAAAAGTAAATTTCAGCATTGAAAAACATAGAAAAAGACCCCGAAACATTTTCACGTTTCAGGGTCTACAATGTTGCTTCTAACTTCATTGAATTCCTCCATCAATTTTCTCTTATGCGTAATAACTGACTGTGCTGTTCTCCGGGAGCTCTTGTTCCTGCAGCCTTCGCAGTGTCTCCTCAAAGGTTTTAGGTCGTTTTTTTTGCCGCCTCTCGTCCTCATTCTTTTTTTGTTTAGGGTTCATATAGATTGGGGCGACAAATGCCACTCTCATAACCCTTTTTGCTTCGTAGCCTGCTTTAACTCACTCCCTTCTCAGATGCCTATAGCACATCCCGATACAATCCATTGTTTTCTATTATATATATCGGCATTTTATGTAATCTAAATTACAATTGGGCAAGCAGAATTCAAACGTTCATGACACAATGTATTAATTTTTTCTGTTTTTATCGATGCTCATTGCAATCGACATCCTGTCGTTTTTTGTAATCCTTTTATTTACTTTATTTTTTATGCAATTACAAAGTTCATCTACCCTCACCAAATCGTAAGGTAGCTTAATATTATTCTTTATGTAGATTTCCGAATTGCTAAGTACCAGAATCGGATAAACATCCATCAGATATGCGTCTGAAAGTATATTTTCCAAATGCTGTTTGGCACTCATAATTTGTTCCGTAGGGGACACCAATTCCCGATTTGCCTTATTTTTTCTTATAATCCACTTATCTCCCGGATCAATGAACAATGTGCATTTCGTACTTGCTCCATCCGTCATTCCAAAGGCTTTTGTTTCTATATAAAATACTCCATTTTCGCCGATTACAATATGGTCATACTCTCTTAATACACCATCATATTCTAACATAGGTCCGTTTATTACCAAATACCCCTTATTTTCTAATTTTGATAGTGTATCTCTTACGATTTTCTCGCCAATATTACCAACTTCCTTGCGAATATGCTCTTCGCCAACATTTTTATTTGTCAGCTTACTATCCCTCGTTTCATATGGAGGTCTTTTTTCCAATCCGATTACGCCAATACTATTTAAATATAATCTGAAATTCTCTTTTTGTTTCGTTCCGATATTATGATTCGGAAAAACCAAATGCCAGAATATCCCCTTTAAATCACCTTTCTCTTTTCCCGTAAAATCCTGATATACGATTTGCCCTGACCTTCTCCTAACATATCCGCCTTTATAGTCTTTTAAAAATGCGACGAAATCAGCTAATTCTTTTTCTGAAAGATTCGGAGTTAATTGTTTCTTTCTATTCTCAAAATCTTCTCTTGAAATCCATTTGCTTTTCTTGTTTTTTGTGCCAAAAACTATGCACAAAATCAAGACACATAAGAAAGCTGCTAAAATCCCAAATTCGTTTATCATATCCATTTTCTCAATCCTTTTCATTTTTCGCTTAATTCAAGCTGTGTTTCCAGCCAATGTGCAACACTGTCTTCATTGTTATTGCCAATAACAGCAGTCGCTATTTCCTTTAATTCAGCTACTGCATTTTCTACCGCATAACATTCATCTGCTATTTCAAACATATCAATATCATTTTCTCCATCCCCAAACACCACCAATTTTTCACAGCTCAACAAATTCTTCAGTTGAATAATCGCATTTGATTTTGATGCAGTCTTTGGCATGATTTCCAGCCACTGTTCGTTTGAGTAAATATCTTTTCCATAAACACAATTTCTATTATTTCTTATTTTGATCTGCCACCCACAGTTCTTGATAGCTGACATTATTTCGAAAAAGAATAGCCTTGACATTGATCCACTATATCATCTAAATATCTGGAGCCAACTATAATGTGCTCTTCCCCAAATCTCTCACGTCGTTCTTCAGTGATGTTCAATTCCTTAAGGCTAATACACAGGACAGCAGAATTTAAACCCATAGTACAACCGAAAGCTTCTTCCAGTTCACTGACACAGGTCAAATATACATTCAAATCCGGTTCTTTTAAAGCACCCAGATTATTTAACCAATTATAAATAAACACCAGTAATTCCGAATCCGGTTCCGCAACAAAAGTCAAAGCAGAATTCTCATATAATACATGCAGGTCCTTACGCTCTTTTACCCTAATAAGGTTCAAATACTCTCCGGGGTTTTTGACTTTATAGAATTGCGAACAGATATATTGCTTTCGAAACAGTAAAAAAATAATCGGAATCCCATACAAAAAGACCAATATGCCAAGCCCCAAAAGTGCCTTATTCCAGATTGACATAATACCAGGCAACAACACCAGTAAGCCTATCATGCCCCCGACTATATATTCCCATATTTGTCTTCTCTTAAGCTGTATCTCATTCTTATCTGAATTTTTCTCATAATTATATAAATTTATAACGCATTCCTTAATCCATGCGGTATATCTATGTTTTAATTTATCCCGATCCATCTCTCTTTATCTCCTCATAAATTGCCTGTCTCCGCTCCGCTTCGGTCCGCGCATAGCAAAAATCCACCGGACCTTTAGTGCCTCTCCGCACTCATCACATCCGGCTCGTTCATCTCCAATTCTGCCTCTATATATAATTCGATTTAAAGTTTAGAAAGCAACACGATACTTTCACAATGATTTGTCCACGGAAATAAATCAACAAGTGCAATCCGTGATACCCGATATGTATGCTTTCGCACAAGGTATTTCAAATCTCGTGCCAAGCTCTCCGGCCCACAGGATATATAAACGATACGGCTTGGTGCAAGTGTGAGAAGTGCATCAAGGAACTCGCGACTGCTCCCGCTTCTCGGCGGATCCATAAATACAACATCCACTGTTTTTTTCTGCTGATTTGCGCCCTTTGCTTTCGCCGTATCAACCATGGATTTGTCTACACCTTCCGACTTCACTGTATCCGCCATGGATTTGTCTGCACCTTCCGACTTCACTGTATCCGCCATGGATTTGTCTGCATCTTCCGCGCTCGCCATATCTGTCATGAATTTGCCGGCATCACCCGCATAAACCGTCACATTTCTGCATCCGTTTTTCTTTATGTTGACAATGGCATCCTTTACCGCGGCTTTGTTCAATTCCACTCCAACGACCTGCTTTGCGTGCTCACTTGCCACGATGCCGATCGTACCGGTGCCGCAATATGCATCCAGAACTGTCTCCTTGCCGGAAAGCCCTGCAAATTCCATCGCCTTATTATATAAAAGCTCAGTCTGTACGGCATTTACCTGATAAAAGCTATTCGGAGAAATCTTGAAAGTCTTTCCACACAGCCGGTCCTCAATATAACCCTTGCCGTAAAGTAACTGGTTTCTCTCTCCCAATACCATGTTCGTATCTTTCTCATTGATATTCTGCACGATTGTCGTAATCTCCGGATGTCTGCTGACAAGCGCTTTTGCAAAATTCTTCTTAGAAGGAAATATCACAGATGCCGTCACAAGCACAACCATCACCTCGCCGGTTGCATGCCCTGTCCGAACCATAACATGCCGCAACAGACCGTATCCGGTATCCTCGTTATAGACCGTAATTTTAAAAGAACGAAGCAGTCCGCGTATTGTATCAATAATCGTCTGCGCCCGACGATTTTCAAGCAGACAATCCTTCACTGCCAGCACCTTATGACTATTCTCCTCATAAATACCGGATATAATCTCGCCGTTTCGTTTATGATGAAATGTCGCTGTTACCTTATTTCGATAGTAATACGGCTGCTCCATGCCGATTACTTCATCAATCGTTCCATACGCTTTCAGAAGCTCCCTTACATGCGCACTCTTTTTCGCAAGCTGTTCGTCATATGTTTTGTCAATATACTGACAGCCGCCGCACCGATTGGAAATCGGGCAGCGACTGTTTTTTACATTTGCATTATGCTTTTGTTCAGGACGTTTCTTTTCCATCCAGCCTTCCTCACTCTTTATCATCTGCTTCCTTCACGCATGCCACAGCATTTAAGCATCGCGGATATCCGATATACGGCAGGCACTGTGCAACCACGCTCAGCAAAATTTCCTTATCATTTCCAAGCTTGATATTCGCTTCAATATGCGCTGCCAGCTGCGTCTCGCAGCCCCCTTGTGCCATCAAAAAACAAAATGCAAGAATCTCGCGCTTTTTCACACTGATCACAGAGGTTCCGGCGTCGCCAAAATAATTTTCAACGAGCCATTTATGAATATCACTATCCTTCCAAAGCTCATTCATCTGCTTGCCGAAAATGCGCTCCTGTTCCTGCACATTTTTCTCCAAAAGCGTCTCCTCCAAAATCTTCGGCTGCGGAAGCGGCAGACGCACGCCTCGTTCCTCCAGAATCATATTTGTCGCTACCAAAAATGGGAGAATACGTCCCATGCCCAGATAATCGACGGACTGATACACAATTTCCTTTATGACCGCTGCAGACATACCGCTGTCGAGTGCCCTTGGCAATATCATTTTATAAGTATCAATTCCCTGACAGCCAATCAATGACGCTATCACAGCCATATAGCTTGTCTCGTCATCGAGCTGTTTCCCATCTCGTTTTACAAGCTCATTGAACGCAAAACGTTCAAATCGTTTCATAAATTCCGCATCTGTTTCATACAAATTCATAGCGAACTCACTCCTTTTTTCCGATACATAATCATATTATAACACTTCTCAAAACTTTTGCATAATCACTCATTTAATAGCATTTACAATCTGTTCTTCGTTATTTCTGGTAAAATTGCTTAACTCATATGATCGAATCCTTTGTTTTACTAATATTGGAACAACAAATCCATTCTTCACTAATACTGCTAAACGATTAATGACTGTCTTATTTGTTACAGAAAGATCTTTACTCACTTCAATAGGTGTAAATTCTCTTTTATACTTCTCTATCAGTAATAGCAAAAGCTCCTTCTCCTTACCCTTTAAATATGAAATACTTCCCGCTATAGCGTCTCCATTAGAGCTTCGCTGTAAATCACATACTTTACCCGAGTACAGCTTTACCATTCTCAAGAAATAAATAACCCATATTTCCGGATGCGGCGGATTATCCCGTCCCGAATAATATAGTTCCGGAAGCCCCATCTGAATTGACTCATAATACTCATCAATATCGTATGCAAAATATTCCTCCAACGAACCAATACCATTAAATCCATATCCATTTAAGTCCATAATATATCCAGATAGTAGCCTCGCAGTTCTGCCATTTCCATCCTCAAACGGATGTATTGTAACTAATTGATAATGTACGACTGCTGCCACTATTAACGGATGGTCATCCGTTGTGTTTACATATTCTACAAGTTCATCCAACAATTCCGGAATATCACAATATTCCGGTGGAATATAATCCGGTTTTCCTGTTTTACTATCATATACCGCAAAAAGAACTCCCGGAGGCATTGCCCCTCTAAGACCTATTTTCTCTTTAGAAGCGCCTTTTTCTACTAATTTTTGAACATCCAATATAAGATTCTTTGAAAATGGTTCTTTCTTATTCACCATTTCTTCAAGGTAATTCAACGCAAGAAAATAATTGCGAACCTCCTGCTCCGGTTTTAAAAAATGTTTTCTCTCATCACTTTCAATTACCTCATCAACTTGTTGCTCAGACAAAGGATTCCCTTCTATTTTATTTGATGCATAGGAACTCTTTTTTTTAGAATTTTTTCGGAGTTTACTCGCAATGTTTTTTGATAGTTTTATATCCCCAACATTATATCTGTTCTTATCGATTTCTATTATATAATTTAATATTTCATTTGTTAATGAAACTTTTATCATAAAAACACGTCCTTTCATAACTATTATTATATCCGAAAGACTGTGCCTTTTCCATTATTTTTTCACTATTTTTTCACTATTTTTCATTATTAAAGTGTTCCGGCGCAAAAACAAGAATCTCAAAAACATAATGCCCATTTTTTGTATAATTTGTTGACTCTTTAGACGATTTTTTGTTGTGCTTTGTTCATTTTTATTATATAATCAGAGTAGCGTTTTATGAAAGGATGGTATATCGCAT
>CAZLZH010000003.1:0-24312 GCA_964563955.1 uncultured Bacteroides sp.
AACTTGTAAATATTATCCTACCTGTTCCAATTATGCGATTGAAGCATATCAAAAATACGGTTTTTTGAAAGGAACAATTCTTTCTGTATGGAGAATTCTTCGATGTAATCCGTTTTCAAAGGGCGGATATGACCCGGTTCCTTAATTAGACAATCAGTTTGGAGGACAATATGTTTTTAACACAGTCAGGTGGCTTTATTATTCGGCCGATTTCGAGACTTTTGGGAGCCATTCTAAGTTTGATTTACCGTGGACTGAATGCAATTGGTGTAGAGAGTATCGGTATTGCAATTATCTTATTTACATTGATTGTACGTTTGTGCATCTTTCCTTTTATGTACAAGCAAAATCGTTCAAGTAAGATTACTGCTATGATTCAACCGGAAATCAACAAGGCAACTAAGAAATACCGAGGAAAAACAGATCAGCAGTCAATGCTGGAGATGCAGAAAATTACGAAGGATATTCAAAGTAAGTATGGTGTCAGTATGGCATCCGGATGTTTGACATCCCTGATTCAGCTTCCGATATTTTTTGCATTGTACAGGGTTATTCAAAATATACCTGCATATGTACCGAAGGTATATGATATGTATTCACCGATTGCAAATGCAATCAGTAGTGATAATGCGGCATACGCAACATTGCATACGATAGCAGGCGAAGGTGGAACGCAGGTACAGACGATTGCAAACTCGCTGGTACAGAATAATACAAATACGATCATCGATGTGCTTGCAAATTTTTCGGCAGATATGTGGGATAAATTTGCAACCGCATTAGGAAATGGCAGTCAGGCTGTTATCCATGCTATGACGGCAAACGGAAATGTGGATAATATTAAGCAGATATACAATTTCTTTGGAATTGATCTGACCACTGTTCCATATTTAAAGCTAACAATTGCATTGATTATTCCGATTTTGTCTTTGATATTCCAGTTTTTAAGTATGAAGGTAACGCCGATGCAAAATGCAGATGATCCTTCACAACAGGCAGCTATGGGAACCATGAAGATGATGATGTATGTCATGCCGATTTTTTCCTTCTTTGTCTGTGTGAATGTACCTTGTGGTGTAGGTCTGTATTGGGCGGCAGGTTCCTTTATGTCATTCCTTACAACGATTGGAACAAATCTTTATTTCAAGCATTGTGATATGGACAAGATACTTGAAAAGAGTATGAAAAAAGCAGAAAAGAAAAATGCAAAGAAGAAAAAGAAAAACAAAAAATCATTTATGGAAAAGCTGCAGGAAGCTGCATACGGACAGACAGATACGCAGGAAGCAGCAGCTTCAAACAGCGTAAGAAATGCAAGTCTGAAAAGCTATACTTCAGACAGCATGAAGACAATAAATGCAGGAACGAAGTATCGTGCGGGTTCTCTTGCATCAAAAGCAAATGTTATGCAGCGTTACAATGAAAAAGATGAAAAATAGGGGTAGATAGTAGTGGAATATAGAGAGTTTAAAGCAAAAACAGTAGATGAAGCTATCACACTTGCATCTACGGAATTTGGATGTGTCAGTACAGATCTCGAATATGAAGTAATCGAAAAGGGAACTTCCGGATTTTTAGGTATTGGCGCAAAGCAGGCAGTTATTAAAGCAAGAAAAAAGGAAAGCTTTTTAGATGATATTCAGGAATATCTTGACAATCTGTTCAAGGCAATGGATATTGAAGCAAAGGTTACGATTGATTATGATGAGATAGAGTCCACGATGAATATTGATGTGGAAGGACCGGATATGGGTATCTTAATCGGTAAACGTGGACAGACCTTGGATTCTCTTCAGTACCTGATCAGCTTATTTGTAAATAAGAAAAGTGAATCTTATATTCGCGTAAAGCTCGATACGGAAAATTATCGTTCAAGAAGAAGAGATACACTTGAGAATCTTGCTAAAAATATTGCATTTAAAGTTAAACGTACAAGAAAATCTTTTACATTAGAGCCAATGAATCCATATGAGAGAAGAATCATTCATTCAGCTCTCCAAAATGATAAATATGTAGCAACCAGAAGTGAGGGCGAAGAACCATATCGCAAGGTTGTCATTTATATGAAGAAAAATTAATTACAAAAATATCGGGATTGCATATTTGAAATCAAAAAGCAATCCCGATATTTTTATATTATTTACCCATACAAAATTCAGAAAATATTTTATTGACGAGGTCATCCTCTAATTCTTCCCCGATAATCTTTCCGAGGCTTGCATAAGCGGACATCAGGTCGATTGTAAAGAAATCTTCTCCCATATTGAGAGATATACTTTCGAGAACCTTTTCCAGGCTTTGCTTTGTGTCGTAAAGGAGAGCCTTGTGACGAAGGTTTGTAATATAAAATTCATTGTTATAGTTTAACTTCTGACTGAAAAACATGGATTTTAGAAGGTCGTGCAGTTCCTGCTTTCCTGTTCCGTTTTTGGCAGATATTTCAATGATTTCTGTATTAATTTTTGAAGTTATCCCCAATTTATCCACAACAATATTTTGGTCATTTTTATTAACTAAGGTTATGATTTTTTTGCCCGAAATAGACGTCATAATCGTAGCATCATTCTCGTCAAGATCTCTTGTTCCATCTACGATATAGAGAATCAAATCTGCATCGGAAATGGTACGTATAGCCTTGTCTACACCTATTTTTTCCACGATATCTTCCGTGTCATGTATACCGGCTGTATCTATGATATTTAGCGTAATTCCGTCAATGTTGATATATTCCTCCAACGTATCTCTTGTTGTTCCGGCTACCTCGGTTACAATGGCGCGGTCTTCCCCGAGCAGCATGTTCAATACTGATGATTTTCCTGCGTTCGGGCGGCCTACGATAACTGTTTTAATTCCCTCTTTTATAATGCGTCCATTGTCACCGGATTCAATCAGTTGATTTACAGTTATCAACATGTTATCCACAACTGCTTTTAACTGTTGTGGAAAGTTATCTAAAGAATAATTTTCAGGGTCGTCCAGTGCAGATTCGATGTATGCAATGTTATAAAGTAAAGTATCACGCAGGTCTGTGATTCTGTCTTTTAAATCACCCCGAAGCTGAAGTAAGGATGATTTTGTAGCCATCTCATTTTTGGAATGAATCAAATCCATAACGGATTCAGCCTGGGACATATCCATACGGCCGTTTAAAAATGCCCGTTTTGTGAATTCTCCCGGTTCAGCCGGTCTTGCCCCAAGCTTTATGATTAAATCTAAAATCCGTTTTAATATAATGATTCCTCCATGACAGTCAAATTCTATTACATCCTCTGTCGTGTAGGTTTTCGGCGCGCGCATAACAAGCGCAATCGTTTCGTCGTAAAGCTCTCCGTCGTATTCGATTGTTCCGTAGCATGCGGTATAGCTTTTCATAGATGAAAGGGTTTTGTTTTTATTTTTCGGTTTAAATATTTTGTCTGCAATGGAGATGGAACATGACCCGCTTATTCGGATAATACCGATACCGGAATTGCCCATCCCTGTCGCAATTGCTGCAATTGTATCTGTCATATAGAACTCCTGTTTTTGCATGATTTTTATAATACAAAATATTATACTATTTTTGATATGTAAATTCTAGAATGTGATGTGGAAAATTTTCCTATTATTTGGGGTTTTATTTTTTATAAAAAGTTGGTACAATCAAAAGCAGTGTAAATTAGAATCTACAGGAATACAAATAGGTAAAATCAT
The DNA here is from genome assembly GCA_964563955.1 of uncultured Bacteroides sp. Lineage (GTDB taxonomy): Bacteria > Bacillota > Clostridia > Lachnospirales > Lachnospiraceae > Coprococcus_C. The sequence goes on from CAZLZH010000003.1 coordinate 3,694, forward strand.
GAATAAGAAATTTATTGAAGAAGAATATGATATTATCGTTGTCGGTGCCGGACATGCCGGATGTGAGGCAGCACTTGCTGCGGCGCGTCTCGGATTTAAAACGATATTATTTACAATCAGTATGGATAGTGTGGCGATGATGCCGTGTAATCCGAATATCGGCGGAAGCTCCAAGGGTCATCTTGTGCGTGAAATAGATGCACTTGGTGGGGAGATGGGAAAAAACATAGATAAAACTTATATTCAGAGTAAGATGCTGAATGTATCAAAGGGACCTGCAGTACATTCCCTGCGCGCCCAGGCGGATAAGGTGGAATATACGAAGCAGATGCGTCTCACATTACAAAACGAGAAAAACCTTACACTCAGACAGGCGGAGGTTTCAGAGCTTTTGTATGAAACGCTTATATGCAGTGAAAAGACGGAGCGAAAGGAAATCTGCGGCGTCCGGACTTATTCGGGAGCGACTTATTATGCAAAGGCTGTTATACTCTGTACCGGTACTTATCTGAGGGCGAGATGTATTTACGGAGAGGTCGTAAATCAAACGGGACCAAATGGCTTGCAGGCGGCAAATCACCTCTCGGAGTCGATGGAAAATGCAGGTATTTTTATCCGTCGTTTTAAGACGGGAACACCGGCGCGTCTTGATAAGAAGACCATTGATTTTTCAAAGATGACAGAGCAAAAAGGAGACGAACATATTGTTCCGTTTTCATTTACGAATACGGAGGAGAATATCAAGCGGGAGCAGATTTCGTGTTGGCTTACATATACAAACGAGGAAACACACAGAATTATAAAAGATAATATTGACCGTTCTCCGCTTTTTTCCGGATTTATTGAAGGAACGGGACCGAGATACTGTCCTTCCATTGAGGATAAGGTTATGAAATTTCCGGATAAAAACAGACACCAGCTTTTTATTGAGCCGGAGGGTGAATTTACAAATGAGATGTATATGGGAGGCATGTCCTCCTCTCTTCCGGAGGATGTACAATATGCGATGATTCGTACCGTTCCGGGACTTGAGCATGTTGCGATTGTTCGAAATGCTTATGCTATTGAATATGATTGTATTGATGCGACAAACTTAAAGGCAAATCTTGAATTTAAAGAAATCGAGGGATTGTATGCAGCCGGACAGATAAATGGCAGCTCCGGTTATGAGGAGGCTGCTGCACAGGGTATTATGGCAGGCATTAATGCAGCCAGAAAATTACAGGGAAAGCCTCCGGTTATTTTGGACCGTTCACAGGCATATATCGGTGTATTAATTGACGATCTTGTGACGAAGGAGACACAGGAGCCGTATCGGATGATGACGTCGAGAGCAGAATATCGTCTTTTGCTCAGACAGGATAATGCAGATTTAAGACTCACGGAAATCGGACATGAAATCGGTTTGATTGATGAAAAGAGATACGCTTCTTTTTGCGATAAAAGAAGACAGATATTTGCAGAGATTGAGCGGATGAATATGGTAACTGTGGGTGCAAACAAGAACGTGCAGGACTTTCTTGCAGAGCATGGCAGTTCATCGCTTGGAACAGCCGCGACGCTTGCAGAACTGATACGAAGACCGGAATTATCTTATGAGATTATAGAGGAACTGGATGTAGACAGACAGGATGCGTATCGTGTACTTTTATGTGAGGATAATTCGGGAGAAAATGAAAAGCTTGTTTTAGGTTCGGATATTTGTGAGCAAATCAATATCGCAATTAAATATGATGGATATATCAATCGGCAGAAACAGCAGGTTGAGCATTTTCAGAAGATGGAAAAACGGAAGATTCCGGAAGATATCAATTATGATGACATATCGAATCTTCGCAAGGAGGCAAGGCAGAAATTGTCCGCGATACGTCCAGCATCACTCGGTCAGGCGTCGAGAATATCAGGCGTTTCTCCGGCGGATATCTCGGTTTTAATGATTTATCTGGAAACAAAAAAACAGGATTAGGATATATGGAAAAAATAAAACGATATTTAACAGAAATTACAAAGGGAGCCATTACATTATCAGATGAGCAACTGTCGCAGTTTGAACAGTATTATGAGATGCTCGTGGAAAAAAATAAAGTGATGAATTTAACGGCAATCACCGAGCGGGAGGAAGTTATCCTAAAGCATTTTATCGACAGTCTTGCAATCGCCGGATATGTGAAATTGTGGGAGAAGCCATATACATTGATTGATGTCGGTACAGGTGCAGGCTTTCCGGGTATACCGCTCAAGATTTCATTTCCGAATTTAAGGGTGACGTTATTCGATTCTTTGAATAAAAGGGTTCAGTTTTTGCAGGAGGTTTTGGATGCACTTTTTCTGCAAAGGACGGACATTTCCTGCGTGGCCATACATGGACGTGCGGAGGATGGTGCTCGCAAGAAGGAGCTTCGGGAACAGTTTGATTTTGTCGTTTCGCGCGCAGTTGCAAATATGGCTGTTCTTTCGGAATACTGTATTCCGTTTGTAAAGCAGGGAGGTTATTTTATTCCGTACAAAACAGATGGCGTGGATGAGGAATTAAACAAGGCAAAAAAAGCAATTGCCATGCTTGGCGGAGCATATGAGAAAACAGAAAAGCTGCTGCTGCCGGAATCGGATATCGGGCGGAGTTTTGTATTTATAAAAAAGATAAAGCAGACATCAAACAAATATCCGCGAAAAGCGGGAACAGCAAGCAAACAGCCCCTTGGCATAAACTAAGGGGCTGTTTTTCTTTCAATATATCCGGACTATTCGAAATCTAATAAATCATTAAAATCATCATTTCCATTTTTGTTATGACGTTTTGTCTGACGTCGGATTCGTAATTCATCCTGACGTTCTTTCATGGCTTCCAAACCTTTTTTATCTGTCGGAACCATTGTTTTAATTGCAAAGATATGATTATCTCTTGATTGCTTAAATCGGATTTTTCCGCTTACAAGTCCATGATGCCAGCATTTTCCGATACAGGTATAGGAGTTTGGCGTGTTGGCAAACCATTTTACTTTTGGTGCCAGTTTTTTTCCGCAGCGATAGCAGATTGCACTCATAAGTTCCTTGTCTTCTATCGCTTCCTTTTTGGATTTATATTCTTTGGAGATATGCTCCAAATAGTGCTTGTGATGGGATATGATTTCATCTTCCTTCTCTTTCGGATTGTGATAGATATCATAACAATAGCGGTCCGATAGGTCTTTTGGTGAAATCTTTTTTAAAACCTGTGCCGTATAATAGGCATCATTTACAGCAGAGTGAAACGGCTTATCTTTTTCGAGCGGGATGCAGAGCTGCTCAACGGCATTTCGAAGCTTTTCTATCTTGCCGTCTTTTTCTACCATGTCCGCATAAATCTGCTGAATATTGTAAAACATGAGCGGTGCAGACATCGGCTTTAAATAATAATAATCCATATTTGTCTGCAGGATATTTAAGTCCATAGACCCCCATGTTCCAAAGATAAAGTCATGGCCGCACCATTTTATAAATTCTCGATAAACCATATCAAAGGGTCTTCCCTTTTTCAGAGTTGCCTCATCATAGTTTAATATCGTCTTGATGTGTGGCTGCAGCTTTTTGTAGAGCTTTGGTTTTATGATACTGGAATAGGTATCAATTATATTAAATTTTTTGTCCAGCTTAACTGCACCGATTTCTATGATTTCAAATGGCATGCGGGGATTTTCATATTCCCTTCCGCCGCAGCATTGATTCCATTCGAGATCAAATATTATGTAGTTCATAAATTTTATCAAGTCCTATTCTGCTTTGTCCATGATGCGAAGATGTGAATAATCTTTTTCTTCCTCCGGAACACCGTTTCGCTGTTCGAGCTCTTTACAGATGTCGTTCAGGATTTCAATTGTTTCATTGGAAGAGTGAGAATTGGCAGTTGCCATCTGTGTAATTAAAACTGCCATCTTTTCTGTACTGTCGATAATGAGCTCTGTATTGTCACTATCTTTTTTCAGTTTTACCTTTGTCATAAGCTTATCCTGCTCAATCAAATCTTTCAGAAGTGATGAATTGTCTTCCTTGAAATCTGTTATGAGGCGTGAATTGTCGTCTCTCATTTCAAGCAGCATATCTAAAATGGCTGACATACTCTGGTTTCGGGAAATCTCTTCTCGTTTTGCTACAGAGTAAATACCCTTTTCCACTTTCGTCAGTTCATTTTGCTTATCAAGCTGTAGATTTGCAACCTCATCTATTTTTGCCAGAATTCCATCTACCAAAAAATAGGTATCGACTAATATAATCAGAGAGACTGCAATGATAACCTGAATCATGGTCGGATAAACCAATATTAAATATAAATCAATCAGCAGGGAGGCAATAAAGCCTATGGCACTGATGATAAGGGTTGTATTTGATTTGCGATTCATAGATTACCTCCATATTTATACTCAATTCCATATATTAGGAATTTTTAATCTGTCAAATCTTCCCCATTACTTTCAATTACTTTTTTGTACCAGTAGAAAGAGTCTTTTTTGTAACGTGCCATATCCTTTAAGTCAAACTCATCGCGATTCACGTAGATGAAACCATAACGCTTCACAACTCCTTCATGTGTGGAGACTAGGTCAATTGCGGACCACGGGCAGTAGCCCATCATCTCTACACCTTCTGAACAGGCAAGCTTAATCTGTTCAATGTGCTTTCTTAAATATTCGATACGGTAATTGTCATGGATTTTTCCGTCATCGGTAAGCTTGTCATAAGCACCGAGACCGTTTTCCGTTACAATCATCGGAAGGTGATAACGGCTGTATATCTCTCGCATAGTAGCGCGGAAGCCATCCGGATCAATCTCCCATCCAAATTCCGTTGTAAGCAGATTCGGATTCGGATAAGCTTTGAACATGCCAGTTTCATTTCCGCCGCTCTGTTGGTCTGCACTTCCGGAAACGGCAGTTCCGTCATCCCATTCAACTGTCGAGGTTGAATAATAATTAAATCCGATAAAGTCCGGGTGTGCCTTTGCCATGATATCCATATCCCCATCTTCGATTACAGGAATGGCATCGTGCTCTTCTAAAAATGTCCAAACAAGATTATTGTAGCGGCCGAATACACACATGTCCAGATACAGCCAGTTTCGGATGGCATTAAAGTTCTGGGCTGCAAGAATATCCTTTGGTTTGCAGCTTGCCGGATAAATCAGGGAAATGTTTGGTGCAGGACCGATTTTTCCGTCCGGAACCATCTCATGACAAAGAATCATTGCCTTTGCCTGTGCGAGCAGCATGTGATGATTTTCCTGATAAAGCTTTTTATATTTGTTGTCAACACCTGTCATGTCACATGTTCCGATCACATCACCGACGAGCGTGAGCATATTCTGTTCATTGATTGTGAGCCAGTACTTGACGCGGTCACCATAATTTTCATATAAGATCTTTGCAAAGTTTGCAAATTCATCTACACTTTCTCTTCTTGACCAACCGCCCTTTTTCTCCAGAGCAGCCGGCAGGTCAAAGTGAAACATCGTAACTAACGGCTCTATATTATATTTCAGACATTCGTTGATTACATTGTTGTAAAAGTCAATACCTTCCTGGTTTACGGCTCCGGTGCCCTCCGGCAGGATACGTGTCCATGCAATCGAAAAACGAAAAGTTTTAAATCCCATTTCTGCCATCAGTGCAATATCCTCTTTGTAGTGATGATAGAAATCGGCACATACATCAAGCTCACTTGTTCCTTCCGGAACCTTCTTGATATCCTGTACGCTTGGTCCTTTACCATAAGAAAGATTTGCACCTTCAACCTGGTATGCACTTGTGGATGCACCCCACAGGAAATCTTTAGGAAGTGGTTTTAAATTTTTTAAAATCATGGATTGACCTCCTTCATAAAATAATATAAAATATATAACGATTTGTTTCCGTAGCTCAGCAGGATAGAGCAACCGCCTCCTAAGCGGTAGGTCGGGCGTTCGAATCGCCTCGGGAACATTTTTTTATTTTAATCGATTTCATATATCTGACGGAATGTGTAGAGTGCACCGAGCAGATTCGAATCACTTCCGAATTTGCATACATCAACGTTGATAAAGCGGCTGATCATGCTGATGGATTTTAATTTATCAACATAGCGCTTGACACCTTCGACAAAAGCAGGCTGTGCACTTATGCCGCCGCCGAGAAGAATGATATCCGGATCGATGGCTGTAAATATACTGAACAGATATTTTGCGGTTGTGAAATAAAAATCCTCCAGCAGCTCTAATGTGACAGGGTCGCCTTCATCCGCCCATTTGTATATCATTTCTCCGTTTGTTTCTTTTGGGTTTAATCCCTTTGCCGTTGCAACCTTATAACAGAATGCCCTTGTAGAGTAAGTGGTACTCCACAAAAAAGGAAGCTTTTCGTATTCTTCTTCCATGTCAGTAATCGAATCAAGATCTGCAAATCGGTTCAAGTCCGATCGTTTTAAGGTGTCAGCAAAAATATAAGAAAATTCTCCTGCGCAAAGATGGTTTCCACGCAGGACATGTCCGTCTACTACGACACCACCGCCGATTCCGGTTCCGAGTATAACGACCGCTGCATTTTTACAGCCCTTGGCATTTCCCTTCCAGACCTCTGCAAGTGCTGCGCATTTTCCGTCATTTTCCATGGAAATGCGGATGCCATCGCAGCGTGCACTGAGCAGTTCACGAAGATTTACATCCTTCATGTATTTGATACCGCCGCCGTTTTGAACGATTCCGTTTTCCGTATCAATCAGTCCCGGAAGAGATATTGCGATACCTTCGATATTTTGTGTTTTATATTTATCATAAATGATTCCGAGGGATTCCACAAAATCTGCAGGTGTGTCCCCTTCAAAGTTTCGGGTAGGGAAACGTCCTTTGTCTTCAATCTGTCCGTGCTTTGTCATCCACGCGTATTTTACAAATGTTCCCCCTACGTCAAAAACTAAGTACATGTTAATTTGCTCCTTTTTCAGTATTCAACAAGTCATTTTATATCTGAACAATACCCTGTAACCAGACTTCTCCACGAAAACGACGTCCTTCCAAAGGCTCTCCCTGAAGGTCGGCTTCATTGATACAGATGTTCATGTACAATCCGTTTGTTTCAAGTAAAAGGTCATAGATTAATTCGTCCGTGTAGGTGTTACGGATTGGTTTTACGTTTTGTATATTTCCGATTACCATATAGTGATCGCACTCGACGCCACATGGCATAAAGCTGGTGTCCACGATGGAGAGAACATCCTCCTTCCGAATTCGGGATGAAATGGAGGTGTAGGTGTTCATTTCATCATAGGTCAATTGTTCCATGGCATCGGAGTCACCGCTTTTAGCAGCTTCAAGCAGGCGGTTTCTGCGAGTTCGTCCCTCTGATTCGACAGCCATCTGGTGTTTGGAATGATGCATACCAAGCAAAATCGTTCCGCTGATAGACAGACCGGAAAATTTCACTCGTGTAAAATGACGGTTGGAATAGTTCAGCCATTTGGATTTTGCATAGTCTGCGATATTAATCAGATAGAAAATCGTTGTCATTCCGAGATGATAATCCTCACATACACCGGCATAGCTTTCCTTATCTGTCTGTTTTTCAATGGCGATATTTTCGAAATCCATAAAATAGTCGCCCTTTAGATAAGGATAGTAATGTTCAATGGAAAGAGCTCCATTGATGTCATATTCTCCAATCAGTGAGAGTCCGATTCCTTCACCGAAATCCTTCTCAAATTGTATGAGAGATGTATCGATACTGATTGTTGTCATAATCTTTCGATTAGGCGCTTTCAGTGTGTATTTGTATACATCTTCCAATGCTTTTCTCGTTTTACAGCGGCTAAAGCCAATTGCACGTAAATAGGAATGCATAGTACCTCCTGCTGTATTAACAGATTTTTGTTTTTCCTCCCATGTATGGCTGAAGCACGGTCGGAATGTTGATACTGCCATCTTCATTTAGATTGTTCTCCAAAAATGCAATCAGCATACGAGGTGGAGCAACAACCGTATTATTTAATGTGTGGGCAAAATATTTGCCGTCCTTTCCTTTTACCTTGATGCCGAGGCGGCGTGCCTGAGCATCTCCGAGATTGGAACAGCTTCCCACTTCAAAATATTTCTTCTGACGTGGAGACCATGCTTCCACGTCATAGGATTTTACCTTTAAGTCCGCAAGATCACCGGAACAGCATTCAATCGTACGGACAGGAATATCCATCGAACGAAACAGGTCGACCGTGTTCTTCCATAATTTGTCAAACCACATCGGGCTTTCTTCCGGTTTGCAGACAACGATCATTTCCTGTTTTTCAAACTGATGAATACGATAGACACCGCGTTCTTCGATTCCGTGCGCACCCTTTTCTTTACGGAAGCAAGGGGAGTAGCTTGTCAATGTTTTCGGAAGCTCTTCCTCCGGGGTCATTGTATCGATGAATTTACCAATCATGGAGTGCTCGCTTGTACCAATCAGGTATAAATCTTCTCCCTCAATCTTGTACATCATGGCATCCATCTCTGCAAAGCTCATAACACCGGTTACGACATTGCTCCGAATCATGTAAGGCGGAATGCAATAGGTGAAACCACGGTCAATCATGAAATCTCTTGCATAGCTGATAACTGCGGAATGAAGTCTTGCAATATCTCCCATGAGATAGTAAAATCCGTTACCGGCAACCTTTCTTGCACTGTCAAGGTCAATGCCGTTTACCTTTTCCATAATTTCCGTATGATAAGGAACCTCAAAATCCGGAACGACCGGTTCGCCAAAACGCTCAAGTTCCACATTTTCCGAATCATCTTTCCCGATTGGTACGGAAGGGTCAATGATGTTTGGAATCACCATCATTTTCTTTTTAAGCTCTTCACGGATTTCCGGTTCCTGCTTTTCTAACTCAGCAAGGCGGGCTGCATTTTTGGCAACTTCCTTCTTAACCTCTTCGGCTTCTTCCTTTTTCCCCTGAGCCATAAGTGCGCCAATCTGCTTTGCGATTGCGTTCTTTTTTGCACGGAGCTCGTCTGCTTCCTGCTGCAGGGCACGCGCCTGTTTATCTAACTCGATTACCTCATCGACAAGTGGAAGCTTTGCATCCTGAAATTTTTTTCGGATATTTTCTTTTACGGCTTCCGGATTTTCGCGTACGAATTTCATGTCTAACATAGTGGTTGTCCTTTCTTGTTTTTCATTTTTATTTCTTTATTATAAATCAAAGTTTAGGTTTCCGTTTGCATCTTCAAATTCTGCTTCCTTCGTCATATCCTGAATTTCTTCCTCGACAGTCTTTGCCTGTTCGAGTGCTTCCTTTTCTTCTTCGGAGAGAGGAATGTAGGATTCTCCTGCGACGATTTCCTTTGCATACATAAAGCAGCCTTCCCGCGAATGCATGGCATTTATAATAATGCCTGAGTTTTCATCGTTCAGTAATGCAACTACAAAGCTGAGCTTTCCCGCCATCTCCTGAAAGGCGTCATATTTTACGAGAGCATATTTGCTGATGCAGGAGGATAGGTGTTTTTTAACCTGCTTGTGTTCCCGTGTGATGCGTTTGGCATTTGCCTTTACCTGATCCATCTCCTTAAAACGGATACGGATGATCTTTTCTAAGTCTGCACCTTTCTTTCCACTCATAAGTGCGCTATATTTTCGTGCCATTACATTTAGTTTGTATATAATAAAAATGATTAGAATTATGAGTAAAACAACCAAAATACAAAGGAATGTGACAGCAGTTTGTAACGGTATCCCCAATATTTTAGTATCGTCCATAAGGTTACCTCTTTCTGTAATGTAGTTTAAGCGAGCAGCTGTGTAATTCGCTCTAAATCTTCCTGAGAATAATACTCAATTTCTATTTTACCGGCATCTTTATTTTTTGCTTTGATTGTAGCTTTTGTGCCGAGCGATTGTTTTAATCTTTCTTCAAGTGCTTTATAAAGGAAGGATAAATCTTCATCCTCTTCCTTTGCGGCAGATGTTCTTGGCTTTTTGTTCAGAAGTTTTTTAACATAAGCTTCTGTCTCACGAACCGAAAGCTTTTTATCAAAAATATACATAGCAGTTTCATATTGTAAATCCGGATCCGTGATTGTCACGAGTGTCCGGACATGTCCGGTTGACAGCATATCGTCAATCAGCATCTGCTGTACTTTATCGCAAAGCTTCAAGAGACGCAATGCGTTTGTAATCGTTGTTCTGCTCTTAGAAACGCGTTCTGCTACCTCATCCTGTGTCAGATGGAATTCATCAATCAATCGTTTATATGCAAGCGCTTCTTCAACCGGATTCAAATCCTCTCGCTGGATGTTTTCAATTAATGCGATTTCCACAACCTGCTGGTCATCATAATCTTTAATGACAACCGGAACTTCCTTTAAGCCTGCAAGCCGTGCCGCACGCCAACGACGTTCACCGGCAATTAATTCATAATATCCTTTTCGCTTTACAACGACCAAAGGCTCAATCACACCAAATTGTTTGATGGAATCTGCAAGCTCCTGAAGGGCATCCTCGTTAAAATTTTTACGAGGCTGGCTTTTGTTCGGTTCAATCCGGTTAATATTTAAGGTTTGCTCTACCTTTTTAATAACTTCTTTTGTCTCCGATGCTGCATTATTCTGCCCTGTACTTTTTGTGGGTTTTTTCTGTGTAACAGATATATCCTCATCGGTTGGAATTAAATTGCTGAGTCCCCGACCTAATCCTCTCTTTTGTGCCATAGTATATCCTCCTAATACATTACCATGTATGCTTTATTTAAAATGTATAAAAACAGAATTAAAGAGTTGAAAACAGTTTATTGTTTATAACCTCATCTGCTAAATCGCGATACCCTTGTGCACCGGCAGAACGACTGTCATATAAGTTAATTGGCAGACCGAAGCTTGGTGCCTCTGCGAGACGTACATTTCGCGGGATAATGGTTTTATATATAAACTGGTCTAAGTTGTTTTTTACATTTTCGACAACCTCAAGAGAAAGGTTGGTACGCGCATCGTACATGGTAAACACAACACCTTCGATTTCCAGTGATTTATTTAATTTCTTTTTAATAAGGTTGATTGTGTAAATGAGCTGCGATAATCCGTCCAAAGCAAAAAATTCGCATTGAATCGGGACAAGTACCGTGTCCGCAGCTGTCATGGAATTGATTGTAAGCATTCCGAGAGCCGGAGGACAATCAATGATAATAAAATCATAACTTTTCCGCAGACTTCGTAAGAGCTTCTTTAAAATATGCTGGGGGTCTTCGGCATCTACCAGCTCAACTTCCGCCCCTGCTAAATCTCGATTTGCCGGCAGGACACTCAAGTCCAGATTGTGTTTAAGGGGATGAATGACCATGCATTCCCCTACATTAATTTCGCCACACATAGCATGATAAATTGTATATTCCAAACTGTTTTTATCAATGCCTAAACCGCTTGTCAGATTGCCCTGTGGATCCATGTCAATTGCTAAAACTTTTTTTCCCTTTTCTGCAAGGCAAGCTGCAAGATTAATTGAAGTTGTAGTCTTTCCGACGCCGCCCTTTTGATTGGCGACTGCTATTATTCTGCCCATAAAAACCTCCATATGTATTTTTAATTATAGCACTATACGACATGTTTCGCTATATCAAAATATAGGGATTTCTGAAAAGACGATACAATATATAGTTTTTCCTTCTGCGTATATTACATATATAGATGTAAATAGATGTTTCACGTGAAACATGTTGTGCGTTTTATGAAAAAATAGGGAGGATAAAATATCAAAATATGGTTCTATATAGTAATAAAGTGATATCTGTAAAAGTATGTTTTAAAGAATTGTAGAAGCTTGAAACAGGAGAATATAAAATTATTTATATTTTATAAAAATATGATTTTTGGAATATAGATGTTTCACGTGAAACATCTATATTGATTGACTCTGATTCCATATATTTTTTGATATGTTATAAAATGGTATTAAATTAATATGTATGCTTTATTATGAATTGTATAGTTGATCTACGTGTTTTGGATGCTTGCATTTTAAAATTGCCTTTTCGTGGTTTGATTTGTGATTTGGGATTATGTTCCAGAAAGCTGAAACTAGGTGGGAATATAAGATTTATGACTTATATCGTAGTTTATATAAGCAACTTTACAAATTGTAATATGAATAAGAAACTTACTCTGCCATTGAGAGAACCCCTTCGCCTTTTTAGCTTTTTGATATAATGTTTCACGTGAAACATTATATCGAATTATTTTGAAATTGAGTAAAGATGCTTCATATGAAACATGATATTGAACTATGCAAAAATCCATATAGAATTTTATACAAACCCATATAGATATTTTATATAAAACAGTTATAATAAATGTTGGATAAAATGAACGAAAAGATCAGGATGCAAAAATGCTGTTACAAACTAAAAAGCATGTTTTAAAATTATTATAAATATATTTGTGTATAGTTTTTTGGAAAATTGTTACAACTTGATATGTTTAAAGAAACGCACAATTTAGATTTTATATGTTTCACGTGAAACAATTCCATTGCTTTTAAATATAAAATTTAGAATTACATCTTAATAATTTCTTTTATATATACCCGGAAATATGCACTAAAAATATATTTGCAAAATAACAAGCCGATAAAATTATACTTAAATATCCTTTTGTAAAAAGGAAATAAAAAGAAAACAGTGTAGTTTTTATAAAATTAGTGCTGGCAATAAATTTAGATTTTTTTGGTATTACTTAGAAATTTACTTTAATCATATATGAAATGAGTTATAATCTGCTTTTGGAGAAATATAAAAAGCAATGTTTCACGTGAAACACTGCTTTTTTTGTAGAGTTATCCACATATTCTGAATTGCAAAAGTATTTGTCTGTGGATAAATTTGTTTATAATGTGTATAAGTAGATAAGCGATGTGAAAAATCCACTGATTTATCCACAAAAATGTGTATAACTTTTAACCAGGTAAACATAACATGTTGATAACTTGATTATTTATTGCATATATTGTATATAATATTCTTTATTACCAATATATAGTATTTTTTACTTTATTCTTACATTTGTTCCGGACATTCAATGCCAAGAAGCTCCATAGCATCCTTGATTGTTTTCTTTGTAATGTAAACAAGTGTTGCACGAGCGTTTCGAATAGACGCATCGTCAACATGAATGCGGCAGGCGTTGTAAAATTTGTTGAATGCCTGTGAAACGTCAACTGCAAAACGGGCAATTGCAGAAGGCTCGTATCGATCGGCTGCATCCTGAATTACCTTCGGGAAACGGCTGATTTCTTTTAAGAGCTCAATGGCTTCTGCATCAGAAAGAGCTGAGTAGTCTATATCGGTGGATGGAGTAAAGTCATCCAGCTTCCTTAAAATACTGCAGCAACGTGCATGAGTATATTGTACATACGGACCGGTTTCTCCATCAAAGTTCAGAAGCTTTTCCCATTTAAATGAAACATCCTTGATTCTCTGGTTGTAGAGATCATTAAACAGTACAGCGCCAACGCCGATTTTTTTCGCCGTTTCATCCTTGTCCGGAAGCTCCGGATTTTTTTCTTCGATAATTTCTTTTATCTTAGCAATTGCTTCCAATAAAATATCTTCCGCGTAGATGATATTGCCGCTTCTCGTAGAAAGCTTTGCACCTTCCAAGCTTACCAATCCATATGGAATATGAATGAGCTGATCCTTTGCCCATTCATTGCCAAGTAATTCAACAACCTTGAATACCTGCTTAAAATGAAGCTTTTGTTCCTGACCGGTTACATACAGACACTTCACAAAGTTCCATGTTTTTTTACGATAGAAGATAGCTGCGAGGTCACGGGTTGCATAAATAGAGCTTCCGTCATTTTTTAAGATCAGGCAGGGAGCCATATCGTAGGCATCCAGATTGACAATCTGTGCTCCTTCACTTTCTGTTAATAAATCAGCTTGCTTTAATTTCTCTACGACAGCATCCGTCTGGTCGCGATAAAAGCTTTCGCCGAGGTAGTAATCGAAATCCATTCCGAGCAGGTCATATGTGCGCTTATATTCAATCAAGCTGATGTCTTTAAACCATTGCCAGATTTTTAATGCTTCCTCATCGCCGTGCTCCATTTTGGAAAACCATGCTCTTGCTTCATCATTTAAGGAAGAATCTTTTTCGGCTTCTTCATGGAATTTCACATAAAGCTTCATCAACTCGGCGACTCCGTCCTTGCGGACAGCATCCTCGTTTCCCCATGCTTTATAAGCTACAATCAGTTTGCCGAACTGCGTTCCCCAATCGCCAAGATGATTGATTCGGATGACCTTGTATCCAAGCTTCGAAAATATTTTATACAGGGAATTTCCGATGATGGTTGTACGCAAATGTCCAACGTGGAAATTCTTGGCAACGTTCGGAGAGGAGTAATCGATACAGATTGTTTGACCATTTCCCTCATCCGCACTTCCAAAATTCTCGGCGATTGCGGCAGTAAGCATTGATTTTACATAAATATCCTTTTTGACAAAGAAGTTTAAGTAAGCACCCTGTACTTGTATATCTTGTAAGAAATCAACTTCACCGATTGCATTTTTTATATCTTCTGCAATTAGCTGTGGAGCTTTGTGTAATGTTTTGGCAAGTCGGAAACACGGAAATGCAAAGTCTCCGAGCTCCTGCTTTGGAGGGATTTCTATCAGTTCACGAATCTCTTCCTGTGTAAGTCCTTCTACATTTGCTGAGATTAAATCAACAATTTTATTTTTCATATTTAAGCCTCCGTGTGCGTTATTGTAAAATCGGGAAACTGAATTTAACAGTTGTTCCGGACATGGAATCTCCGGAGACATTCAGCTTTCCGCTTAACATATATATAATTTCCTGTGCTTTATGCAGGCTGCTGTACCATGGGCTTTTGGTCATGTAATCGTCCTCAATACCTGAGCCGTCATCCTCGATGATAACCTCAATAATGTTTGGCGTCAGGCTTGACTGAAAGGTGACATTTGCTGCACCTGCATGTGCAGAAATATTATCAAAAAAGATTGTAATCAGTTTCATCAGGTTAATAAGAAAAACCGGATGATAATTAATTTCCTGTGTCGGCATCTCAATCGATGCATGTATTTCAATGGATGGGTTATTGTGCTTAAAGGTGTTCAGGTAATCCTCAAGCTGCTCCTTGATCGGCTTCGTGGAATCTACGGCATCATTTAACTTTAATTCCACATCATCTATGGTGTGAATCACCTGTTTTGTTCCATGCATAATTTCCTGTAACGTCAGTTTTGCACGGGCGACATCGGTTCCGAGCAGATAGGAAATCATATCGAGCTTATTTGTGACAGATTCCAATCCGGATTTTACATTCTTTTCGAGCATCGTCTGAATCAGTGCCCGGTCAAATGCTTCCAGCATCAAAATGTTGTATCCGTGTGATGAAATATTTTCGGTTGTTTCCTCCTGCAAAAATACAAAGCCGTCATTGTCTGCATGACTTGGATCATCCGTTGCATATTTTGGCTCAAAGGAAGCAAGCGCATCTGAGGCGTCGTTTAAGGTTTCCAGATATTGCCGCAGCTTATTTAACTGTAGTTCCATGCTTTTGAGTTTTAGGATAAGTGATTCTTTTACAGACAATAAATCCTGAATCTGCTCCTGTATGATTTTATTGCGCTCGGTATCAGCGCCGTCATTTATCATAGGAGAAAAGACGCTTTTTCTAGAGTTTGTTTTGAATGCATAAATATCCTTTGTTTTATCCAGCTCGTCTATTTTAATATCAATCTCAAATATTTGTGTTTTTATGCTTTGGATGTCCTCAAGCTGTGACAAAAAGGACTTGTTGAAGTAATCGAGCATTGTTTGATTTGCGGATTTAATTTTGTTGAATTTTTCTCTTGATTCTTCCATATTGTCTTACCTCACTGGTCGGAAATTCCGATATGTATTTTTGTGCGATCGTTTATGTTCTGTCTGATTGTTGATATGTGTTTTCAGGCTATCGCCTGCGGTTTGATTGATTGTTTGTATGGTTGTGTCTGCGCGGTTCAATTAGATTGGCATATACAAAAAGCCAGATGACAGCAAGCGTCATCACAATTGCAGCCACAATTTTTTTTGTGCTTTTTTTCTCTGTCAAAAGAGCGGAACGAATCTCTCCGTTTTGATATGCCTGTCTGACAGCCGTGTCATCCTTTGAATTAACATAGCCGGAGTAGCTGACCGGTAATGTTATCGAACAGCCGGCTTCCGTGCCTGCCTGCGAAGCGTTTGGATAAGAGATTGTAAGTGTGCCTATATAGTTTTCGTCCAGCCTGTCCGCAGAAGGCTCAAAATGTGTTTCATAGGATGCCGGATCGACATTATCAGCGATTATCAAATGCTTTGAAGTATCAACACTCAGCTTCATCGTTCCAAGATTTTCACAGTCATAGTAATCATTTAAAAAATTTTGTGCACGTGTGGCATCTTCCGCATTGAACTCGAAATCCGTAAGAGGATTCACGCTTGAATAGTTGTCGAATACATAGTCAAATAACAAAATGCTGTCTTCGTAGTTGTTTGTATTGTTTGGCGCGCCCATTGTGACGCAGATGATTTTCATATCATTCTTTTCTGCCCATACGACGAGTGTGCCGCCGGCAGTTTCTGTATAACCGGTTTTGCCGCCGGTACAGGCCTCATAATAATAACCGGAGTTTTGAAGCATCATTTTGTTTCCCTGCGTAAGATACCGTGTTTCCGAATTCATATTTGTCGGAGGAATCTCATGGTATGTTTCAGCAGCATAGCTGCAAAATGTATTGCTTGAAAGCGCCTCCTTTGTAATCAGTGCCATATCGTATGCGGATGTATAATGGTTTTCATCATGAAGACCGTTGGCATTTGTAAAATGTGTCTCCTGACATCCGATGCTTGCTGCCGTGTCATTCATAAGCTGCACGAAAGCATCCAAGGAACCGGATACCTGCTCGGCAATTGCCCATGCTGCTTCGTTTGCGGATACAAGCATGACAGCATACAGAGCGTCGGACATACTGATTTGTTCGCCGACATCGAGGGCAATATGGGAGCTTGAACGATCAATGCCCCATACAGCTTCGTCGCTCATGGTGATTGTAGAATTTAAGTCTCCGTTTTTTATGGCAAGATAGGCTGTCAGTATTTTTGTGATGCTGGCAGGATATTGCCGCTCATGCGGATTTTTAGCATATAAGATCTGTCCGGTTGATGCATCCATTATCACGCAGGAGCTTGATGAGATGGATGGAAAGCCGGCATAGCTCGTCGCGTCGGTTGTTGTTGCAACGGTCTGTGGTGTGGCTGCTTGTACCATATCGCATGAGGCTGCGAACGGATACAAAATCAAAAGGAAAACCATTATATAGGAAAAAATATGTTTCATATTTCAATTACCTCATATGAAATGTTGGCATTATCTTCTTAATTATCTTATATATTTAGGGAAAATACAAGGTTAATTTATATAATCTTGTGTGAAAAATTTTGAAATGCTATAATATATGTTTAAGATATAGGATGTTCAAGAGGAGAAAAATATGAGATTACGAAATGTAAAAGGCTCAAGGGAAATAATTGCAGCAAATGATTTTGTTGTGCATGATGAGACGGCAATGAAAGGCAAATGGCATGAACGCTTTGGAAACGATAACCCGATTCATATCGAGATTGGTATGGGAAAAGGACGGTTTATTATGGATATGGCACGGCTGCACCCGGAGATAAATTATATCGGAATCGAAAAGTTTTCAAGTGTACTTGTGCGTGCAATCGAAAAACAGGAGGTCATGGAGCTTCCGAATCTTTTATTTATTCGTATGGATGCAGAGTATATAACGGAGGTTTTTGAAAAGGGAGAGGTGGATTATATCTATCTGAATTTTTCGGATCCGTGGCCGAAGGACCGGCACGCAAGACGCCGGCTTACATCTGTTCCTTTTTTAAATCGGTATGCAGCATTTCTTGCGGAGGAAGGTGGAATCACGTTTAAGACGGACAATCGACCATTGTTTGATTTTTCTTTGGAGCAGGCGGAGGAAGCGGGCTGGAAGCTGGAACAATGTACATATGATCTGCATCATTCTGAATATATGGAAGGAAACGTGATGACGGAGTACGAAGAGCGATTTTCCAGTATGGGTAATCCAATATGCCGGATGAAAATAACGCAGCCGAAAAAATAATAAATGTGTAAAAATATCATCCCCGGAGCATAATATAATGTAAGAAGATGGTTCGGGGATTATGAAATGGGACGAAAACGGATAGCCTGCCGGCTTTCAAATATGGTTTATTGCAAGCCGGGATTGAATCGAAAGGTATTGTGCTTTGGGAATAATATCAGAACAATTCGTTGTATTCTCGGACGTATAGAAATGATTCGTGTCTGCAAAAAAATGAAAAAATAAAAAATGCTTTATTTTTAAAAAAAATGCTTGCATTTTGTAAACACGTGTTATATAATCGTTTTTGTTCTGAATAGAAACACAAAAAATTCACATTTACGGGCCGCTAGCTCATTTGGTAGAGCACCTGACTCTTAATCAGGGTGTGCGGGGTTCGAGCCCCCGGCGGCCCACTTTAGAAAAGCATCGGTTTTGCAGAATAGCTGCGGGGTCGGTGTTTTTTTGCGCTGTTTTGCAGATGGACCGGGTATATTGGGGAGAGTAAAGATGCAATATGAGAAAATGATAAAAACAGAGGACTCTGCGCAGATGTACGATGCATGGGCTTCTTATCGGAAAGATCTGACGGCATATATATCCGATAGAGTGGATGATTATTACCGAAGGAAGCACCTCCTGCAAACAGGAAAGCTGCGGGATAAAAGTTTTTCGATGGAGACTGTGTTGGAGAAGTTGGGCGAAAAACCTGTGGTTGCAATATGGGGAGCCGGTAATTGCAGTGATCTGGATTTGCATAACTTAAGTCGATTTGCAAGGCTGGTGCTGATTGACAGAGAAGTTGACCGAATCATACAGGCACGTAACCGGTATGGACTATCGGAAAGGGAATGTCAATGCGTTGACCTCGGATTTTGGGAAATCTACGAGGAAGAAGAACAATGGTTTGCTTCCTTATTAAAACAGAATGCAGATGAGGAGCATCTGGCACAATATTTAAATCGCATTGAACAATCTGTTTTGAAACAGCAGGCGGACTGCCTTAAGACTTCAGGGCTATTTGATTTTAGTGTTACAGTTGGACTTGCGAGTCAGCTCAATGCACGTTTTTGGGGACTTTTGCATATATATGGAAGAAACATACAGTCGATGCCGCGTGTGAAAGAAGCCTTGATGCACATGAATATGGCTGCGGCAGGCAGATTGTATGATGCTGTTATTGCTACAACGAAACATGCAGTTTTTTGCGGAAATGAGCTTTGTTTTGCAGAGTGTGAACAGCAGGAGACTTTGTCAGATATGGCAGCCGGCTGGTCAGATTCTTGTGAGGAGGCGTTATATCGCGGGGCTTGTCTAAAGGCAACGGATCAATGTGAGGTGGCAGGAAGTCGGGAATTTTTGCAGATTTTGGAAGCAGGAATTGAGCAGGGAGAAACAAGAATTGCGCATCGGAGGGGAATGGTCTGGCCTTTTTCACCGGAGAAATATTATTTTATGGATGTTTTGATGCTTGAATTCGTAAATAAAAAAACCAGAACATATTAAAAACTTTCATAAAAAAGGAATATCAATTCCATCAAGCTCATTTGTTGTAAAAAAACTTTTCGTGTGCTATCATAACAAAGATTAAAATTTGTTTCGGAAAATATCGAATTTAAAGAGGTATTTATGAAGTTATTTGTAACAAGACATGGACAGACACAATATAATCTTGAGGTGCGCATCTGTGGCAGATCAAATGTAAGATTGACAGAAAAAGGGATTGCGCAGGCACATGAGCTTGCTGAACAGATGCAGGGCACACATATAGATGTAATTTTGTCTTCTCCGCTTATCCGAGCATATGAAACAGCACAGATTGTTTCTGATGCAACGGGGGCTCCTGTGGAAAAGGATGAGCGTTTGGCAGAGCGGGATTATGGTGTGATTGATGGTACATACGAGGGTACACCGGGCTTTATGGAGCAGTGGGTACAGTTTGGATATCAGTACCCGGAAGGTGAGTCGTGGCTTAAGGTTGTACAGAGGGTGTACAATTTTTTGGAGGATATAAAGCAGAGATATCAGGATAAGAATGTGATGGTAATTAGTCATGGCGGAGTATGCCGGGTAATTAATTCTTATTTTGAAAGCTTGGGAAATGAAGACTTCTTTAAGTTTAATTTAGGAAATTGTAAGGTTCTGCAGTATGAAATGTAGCAGTAAAATGCAGAAATTACTTTAAAATTGGTATATATCAGCATAAATTCCTTGAATGGACAAGGGGTTTATGCTATTATTTTTTTATAGTGTAATTAAGGAGGGAAGATTTATGAATTGTTCAATGTGTGGAGCGATTATACCAACAGGACAGAGTAATTGCCCGATGTGCGGAGCTCCGGTGCAAGCTGCTCAGCAACCGGAGGGTGGCCAGCCAGTAAGTCCACAGCCGATGAATCAGCAGCCGGTAAGTCCACAGCCGATGGGCGGACAGTCGGTGAATCCACAGATGGGATATCAGCAGCCGATGGGCGGACAGCCGGTGAA
>CAZLZH010000003.1:24412-66814 GCA_964563955.1 uncultured Bacteroides sp.
CAGCAGCCGATGGGCGGACAGCCGGTGAACCCACAGATGGGATATCAGCAGCCGATGGGCGGACAGCCGGTGAACCAGCAGATGGGATATCAGCAGCCGATGGGCGGACAGCCGATGAACCAGCAGATGGGATATCAGCAGCCGATGGGCGGACAGCCGATGAACCAGCAGATGGGAGGCTACTATCAGCCACAGAGTACAGGCGCTGATATATATGGAGCAGGGATGAATGGATTTGTGAATGCGCTGAAGGGAAATCCGATGAATATCGTGAAATTAGTTGCGCCGGTATTGTTATTCATCTCTATTTTTCTCCCATGGGTAAAGGTTGAATTCTGGGGTATATCAGATTCTACAAATCTGTTAGGCTCCGGCGGATTTTCGGCCTTTTCAGGATGGGTACTGCTGTTGCTCTCTTTGGTATTGATTGTATGGGAGTTTGCAGATTACATACCGGCTCTTACAAACATTAAGGCAGCAACTTCAAAGATTCCGTATTTTGAGTTGATACTGCTTGGAGTTACATTCCTGTTTGTATTGCTCGCTACGATTTTCGTGACACATATCAGTGGTGATGATTATGGTCTGAGTGATTATTTAAAGAGAAGTGCCGGCGTTGTAGTTGCATTCATTGCAATCATTGTAGCAATCGTTCCGAGAGTGCTTGATATGCTGGGTGTTCGTATCGGAAAAAAGTAAGATAGATAATGCAGGTAACGGGCTGCCGTAATGATGAATACGGCAGCCATATTTCATTATAAGAAGGCAGGGTGAAGCTCTATGGTATGTAAAAATTGTGGTAAGGAAGTACCGGATGGTGCGGATTATTGCGAGTCATGCGGATCACCGCTTGAAGAGCCGATCGTATTAAAGGTATCGAAGGATGATATTAAAAAGGCTGAGAAAGCGGAGAAGCAACGTTTAAAGGAACGCGCAAAAGAGACTGTAAGGCAACAGCCGAAACGAAATGTAGCGAAGCGAAAAAGAATCGCGGCAGCTCAGGAGAAGGTGATTGATTTCAGTGGCTATATTAAATCAATCGGTATGGATCGAAATATGCTGATGATGTTAGTAGGCGCGTTGCTGTTATATGTTGCTCCGTTTTTAAACTGGATATGGGAAAAGCTTTTTGATGTGAAGAGAAAGGCAAATCTGTTTGAGATGGGTATGAAAAGCTCTATGGTAGAAGAAAACGGAAGGATACTCGCTTTAGGTTCCATGCTTGTGTTTATTCTTGCAATTGTTGTTCTTGTTGTCGGAGTCGTGATGCTTGTGCTTTCGGCAGCTGATTACATTCGACCGCTTCGTAGATTTGCATCAAACCCGATTGTGCGAATCATACCAATTGTTCTTTTGGCTGCTATTTTTATAGTGATTATGAATGTGAAATTATATACGCAGGCGCTTGCAGCGATTGAGGATAATATATCACTTGCCAGACAGATTGGTGCAAAGTCGAATTATACCGGAGGAAGGGGAGTCGGACCGGTCATATATATTGCAGGATTATTGTTATATACATTTGGTACGGTTTTTGATTTGTTGGATAGAAGAAATCAGGAAGAAGAGAATGAATAATAAGAATTATGTAAGTCTTTTGTTAGGACTATTGTCAATGCTGTCACTGGTGCTTGGAGTGTTTGCTCCGGCGATTGACTTTTCCATATTTCATGAGAGTGTGCAGATACAGTACAGTCTTATGAAGATCTGTCAAAATGTCGGACTTATATCAGCGATGTGGAGAGGCATTCCATATGGCATCTTGATTGCAGCAGTGCTCATGGGAGTGTTGTCGTTCACGGATTATCCGTTACTTAAGCTTGTGCCGTCGATTATTGTTATTATCATGGTCATTTTGATGCTTGCAGATATTGGGAATGTTGCAGACTGGGTAATGGAAACAATCGAAAAATTTGCGGATTCGGCATCCACAGGAGCCTCCGGCGGAATCGACGTCGGACAGGTGGTGAGAAGCTTTATGCCCGGAATTTATTGTCTCGCAGCGGGACTTGTAACCGGCATTGTCAGTTGCTTTGTAAACAGACAGAGTGAATAGTTGTTTTTTTGGATTATAGTAAATAAAAACGCAGAGGAATTTGAGAAGTTCCTCTGCGTTTTACTTTTTAGTCGATAACCTTATCGTCAATTTCCTGCTTAATCTTAGCAATGAAGTCTTCCGTCTTCATGCTTCCGAGGTCGCCGTCCTCTCCACGTTTGCGGACAGATACGGAATTGTCAGCCTCTTCATTTGCACCCACGATCAACATATATGGAAGCTTCTCAAGACGTGCTTCGCGAATCTTATATCCGATTTTTTCCGCACGACTGTCTATGGTTGCCTTAACACCGGCTTTTTTGAGCTTTGCAAGTACAGTGTCTGCATAGTCCTGGAATTTCTCTGATATCGGAAGAATTCGAACCTGTTCCGGACATAGCCATGTCGGGAATGCACCAGCATATTTTTCAATCAGCCATGCAAGTGTTCTCTCATAGCATCCCATGGATGTTCTGTGGATGATATAAGGACGTTTCTTTTCTCCGTTTTGATCGATATAATACATATCGAAACGCTCTGCAAGGAACATATCAAGCTGAATCGTAATCATCGTGTCTTCTTTTCCGTACACGTTCTTTGCCTGAATATCAAGCTTTGGACCATAGAAAGCTGCTTCTCCTGCTTCTTCGGTATATTCAAGTCCGATATCATCGAGGATTTCGCGCATGGCATCCTGTACATGATCCCAATCCTCCGCAGTACCGAGGTATTTATCGCTGTCATTCGGATCCCACTTCGACATACGGTAGGTAACGTCATCCTGAAGACCGAGTGTTGTCAGGACATATTTTGCAAGCTTGACGCAGCCTTCAAATTCCTCTTTAATCTGCTCCGGTGTACAAATCAGATGTCCTTCGGAAATCGTAAACTGGCGCACGCGCGTCAGTCCATGCATTTCTCCGGAATCTTCATTACGGAAGAGGGTTGATGTTTCACCCATGCGGTATGGAAGGTCACGGTATGAGTGCTGCGTTGCCTTATATACATAATATTGGAACGGACAGGTCATCGGACGAAGTGCCATGACCTCTCTGCCCTGATCATCTACATCAGCATCCGGATCCGCTGTATCATTCAAGATGAACATACCATCCTTATAGTGATACCAGTGGTCAGAGATACGGTAGAGCTGCGCTTTTGCCATAAGAGGTGTACGTGTACGAACATATCCCCATTCATAGTCTTCAAGGTCCTCAATCCAGCGCTGTAATGTCTGGATAATCTTAGTTCCCTTTGGCATCATGAGAGGAAGTCCCTGACCGATGACATCTACAGTTGTAAATAATTCCATATCACGGCCGATTTTGTTGTGGTCGCGGTTTTTAATGTTTTCAAGAAACTCCAGACGCTCCTCCAAATCAGCCTTCTTTGTAAATGCTGTTCCGTAGATACGAGTCAGCATCTTGTTGTTCGAGTTGCCTCTCCAGTAAGCTCCTGAGCTGGAAGTTAACTTAAAGAACTTCACGGCTTTTGTATTCATAAGGTGAGGACCGGCACAGAGATCCGTAAAATCGCCCTGTGTATAAAAGCTGATGACAGCGTCCTCCGGAAGATCACGGATGAGCTCTACTTTATATGGCTCGCCTTTTTCTTCCATGAATGTAATGGCTTTTTCGCGTGGCAGTGTGAAGCTCGTAATGTTATCTCCCTGTTTTACAAGCTTTTTCATCTCTGCCTCGATCTTGTCTAAATCCTCTCTGGTGAGGGACGGCATATCAAAGTCATAGTAAAAGCCGTTGTCAATGGCAGGTCCAATGGTACATTTTGCATCCGGATAAAGATGCTTGACTGCCTGGGCAAGTATATGGCTGGCTGTGTGCCAGAAGGTCTTTTTGCCAGCCTCATCGTTAAAGGTCAGGATGTTAAGCTGGCAGTCCTTGTCAATGATAGTTCGAAGGTCAACGGTCTTTCCGTCTACTTCACCAGCACATGCAACACGGGCAAGTCCCTCGCTGATGTCGGATGCAATGTCAATAACAGACATTGGCTGTGCGTACTCTTTTGATGAGCCGTCTTTCAATGTGATAATCATAATAAACCTCCTTTGTATTATCATTATGATTTTTATTTTGCCGGTGAGAAAAAATAAAATCCCCGGCGTTCATTACGCCGGGGACGATTGGTTCGCGGTTCCACCCCAGTTCCGTTGCGTATCCATAATAATAGATGGCACTATGCAACGACTCTCGTTTTGATGATAACGGTATCACCGGCTTGGTTTCCTGTAAGACAGTAGTCGCAAGCAGCTCCGAGTTAGTTTTCGGGTAACCGTTTCATGGAGTCTCTCTCAGCAGGTATCGGACATCCTCTCTGTATAGCGTATTTACCGTACTCTTCTCTTCATAGCCAATTCATATATAAACTGATTGTAAGATTTGAATATCGGATTGTCAAGTGCAAAATTTTGGTTTATTTGCAAATGAATTGTACAATACTGCATCAGCCGGAGATGCCGTCGATTTCCTCTTTGCAATGCTTTCCGTCTGCGAGAAGCTTTTTTAATGTCTCCGCATCATTTTCTTCCATCGCTGTTTTGTATTGTTGTAAGGCAGTTATAAAATAGTCGAGCTCCTGAATCAGATGTTTACGATTTTCCAAAAAAAGCTCTGTCCACATCGTTTCATTTAACCATGCGACACGGGTAAGATCCTTATAGCTTCCGGCGGAAAAACCATCGTGGTTTTTGGCAGTCGGGCTTTTTACATATGCATTTGATACAACATGTGCCATTTGAGACGTAAATGCGATCATCGCATCATGCCGGTCGGCGTCACAGATCGTAAATTTTCCGAATTGAATCGGGGAAAGCAATTTTTTGGCACGCTCGATTGTTTCTGTATCATTCAAATCCTCCGGCACTAATACCATAGAGGCGCCATTGTACATCGTTTTCGTGCTATATGCATAGCCGGAAAAATGTCTGCCTGCCATCGGATGTCCGCCGACAAAGGTAAAGCCGTACTGCTTCGCAAGTGGGAAGCAGCTATTGCAGACAGCTTCCTTTGTTCCACAGCAATCAATCACCATGGAACCGGATTTTATGTATGGCGCCATCTTCGTCAGATAGTCGATACAAAGCTTGGGATACAGGCAGAGTAAGATAAGATCACAATCCTTTATATTTGCCTCCGTCAATTCGCCCTCGATTGCCTTGTCGTTGTATGCGGCAGCGATTACTTCCCTGCTTCGATTATATGCAAGTACCTTATGCTCGTCATTATCGCTGTATGCTTTTGCAAATGAGCCGCCGATAAGTCCGAGACCAACGATTCCGATAGTCATGGTTTTCCTCCGTACTGCAACAAATTTTAGAATCGGATTTTGAAATCCGGCAGTTTGTGCAGCGAAAACTGCTATAGGTAGTATAGCACTTCAGTGCGATAAAAAGAAGAGAAAAGTTTGTCATTTCTTGCATGGAAAATGGTTGTATAGCTTGTAAAAAATCCGGCAAGAATGATAGAAACCACAGACGATAACAGATTGTGGCAGAAGGGGGAAGATTTCATATGGATACGAAAAAGAAGATTTATGTCGTTGTACTTATTTGGGCTGCCGTATTTTTGCAGATATGGATTACGAAAGGAATAAACAGAGAAAGCCGGATGGTGACGCAGGTTATGAGCGAAGGTGTCGAAAATGTAACGGCTGCGGAGGTGAAGCTGTATGCGGACTACGGAGAGGACAAAATGGATGCTGTGACAAGGGAAACACTTGTAAAGAAGCTGGGCGCAGAGCTTGGAATTACATCAGGATATGAGATTGTTCAAAAAGAGGATGGAGGGACTGCCTCGACTGCATTTGTGAAAAAGGGTGAAAACGGTGATACAACGATTCGTCTGATTTCCATGCAGGAGACCGGTGCAGACGGAACCGACAGGCAGGAGAATTATCTGATGACAGAGCTTGTGCTGAAAAATCAATCCACAGAAAAGATTTATCAGTGTAAGGAAATGTTGGAGAAGTTGTATGAAAAACTCGGTATGAATGCAAGCAGTAATCTCTACCTTTGCAGTCAGGAAAAGGGGCGTATGACAGCGGAGGAAATCGAGCAGGTAACGCAGAAATTTTTAACGGATATGCATGCGAAGAAAAGAAAGACGATTGAGCTTGACAATACCATCTGCATATATGGATACAGTGACAATGTAGCAGAATATGTTTATCAGGATGATGAGAGAGTCAATGTCAATATTGCATTTTCTTATGATGAGGACGAGGATATCACATATATTCATCGAGCCATTCCGTTTATTGATAAATCGTTTTAAAAAACAGGGCAGACGCTTTTGACATTTCATATGTTAAAGCGACTGCCCTGTTTTTTCGTGTGAAGATAGGTGTTGAACTAATAGGTAATAATTTCGTAACCATCCTCTGTCACAAGCACCTGGATTTCCCATTGTGCAGAAGGAAGACCGTCCTCGGTATAGACTTCCCAGTCATTTTCTTCATCGACATAGATATCCGGTTTTCCCATGTTAATCATAGGTTCAATCGTAAACATAAATCCAGGAACCATAAGCATTTCGGTTCCTGCTTTTGAGTTGTAGCTCACCCACGGTTCCTCATGGAAATCGAGTCCGATGCCATGACCGCCGATTTCACGGACGACGGAGTAGCCATTTGCATATGCGTGATCATGAACTGCCTGTCCCATATCTCCGAGAAATGCCCACGGCTTTACCTGCTCTAAGCCCTTCATCATACATTCCTTTGTCACATCCACAAGTCGCTTTTTTTCCGGACTTACCTCTCCGATGCAGAACATGCGGGAGGAATCGGAATAATAACCATTTAAAATCGTGGAACAGTCTACGTTGACAATGTCGCCGGATGTCAGGATAACGTCCGGGGATGGGAATCCGTGGCAAACCTGATCATTCACAGAGGTGCAGACACTGTAAGGGAATCCTTCATAGTTGAGAGGTGCCGGAATACCCCCCATGTCGGTTGTTATATCATAGACAAGCTTGTCGATTTCGGCTGTGCTCATGCCCTCGTGAATCGTTTTTTCGATTTCGTCCAAAACGGCGATATTGATTTTTGCACTCTCCTTGATTAAGGCTATCTGCTCGGCATTTTTAATTATATTGTGCGGTGGAACGATATGTCCCTGATGTGCAATTTTTGTAATTTTATCATCAAATGCTTCGTGGCATACCTTATATTTCCTGCCGCTGCCACACCAGCAGGGATCATTTCGATTGATTTTCTTTGACATCTTTTTGCCTCTTTTTCTTTATTGATTGTGATAATACATGAAGTGTATCATTGTAGGGCAGAGAAATCAAGTTCTGAAAAACATCGTTTTTTCATAAATATGAATAAATAGGTAATTGCGAAACTCATGAATTGATAAAGTACGTTGTGCAGGATATACAATTCTATGCAGAGTCGCTTGCGCTCAGATAACCCACGCAACGGACACTAAACTCACACATTTTGTGTTCGTTAAGTGCCGGCGTGTTTATATGCTCTGCTTAAGAATTGTATATCCTGTACAACTCAACATTTATTCTGCGAGCTTCGCAATTACCTAAATATGAATAAAAGGAAAAAAGGATATATCTGCTATGAACAGGAACGGAAAAAATGTATTGCTGGCAATTTTGTTGTGCAGTCTGCTTGGCACTGCATCCGGATGTGGACAGAAGACTTCGGAAAATCGACAGGATATCAGCTTCGTCGTATGCGGCAGGACGCAATTGCCGGATGCACTGTCTGATATGATTGAAGAAAAAAAGCAGCATGCGTTTCAAATAAGCTATGCCACAAAAGAGTATTTATATATTGTAGTAGGTTATGGTGCGCATGATCGGACGAATTTGCAGGTTATTGTGGAGGAGCTGTATAAAACAGACCGTGCAATTTATGTAAAGACAAATCTTGTGACGGATGAGGCGACTCCCGAAGATGCGCAGCCGGCTGGGGATATGTCTATGTACCCATATATCGTCATTCGATGTGAGCGTTTGGAGCTTCCTGTGTTATTTGAGTGACGATAGAAAAAAGATTACAGTCATAACCGGGCGGCTTTGTGAATACATATAAACATAGGTGTAAGTAAAGCATATTCGTGGAGGGATTATGGAATTTTCGAAAAAAGAAATACATACAAGCGTGCTGACGCAGTCAAAATATTCACAGATAACAGTTGATGATGATTTTACAATCGAGGATGCAAAGGGGGAAATGGAGAAGCTTGTTGCAAAAGATGGGCATGTGATTGTAGAATCTGTGACCGCTGAGGATGGAAAGGTACAGGTGACCGGCTGTGTATGTGTACATGTATTGTATCGAACCGGCGGCGAGATTCCGAAGCTCTGCGAATTTCAGGGAGAAATTCCTTTTGAGGATACAGTAAACTGTGACGGGGCATCCATGAGCAGTCAGGTTGACGGTCATAGTCATCTTGAAGATATTACGGTCAGCATGATTAATTCCCGCAAGCTTGAGGTGCGGGGGCTGATAGGAAATAATGTAAATGTCTACGAGGAAGCCAGTGTGGACTCGGCAACGGAGCTTGCACAGGCGGAGGATGTGGAATGTCAATATAAGGATGTCAGCTACAGCCAGGTCGTTCTCTCAAAAAGAGATGTGCTGAAATTGCGGGAGGAATTGGATATTCCGCAGAACAAGCCGAATATTCATGAGATTTTGTGGCAGAGCGTTGCCCTTCGGAATATGGAGACAAAAGCGGGAGATGATAAGCTTTTGGTACGGGGAGAGGTGGAAATCTTTGTTTTGTACAAGGGCGGTGAAGAACGGCTGCCGGTACAGTCCCTGTTTTCCGTGAGGTCATTGTATCGTGAGATTGCCTGTGTTGGTGCCAATGAGGGCATGGTGTTAGATGTGGATTACGTGCTAGGCAAAGGGGATATCAGTATTCGGCAGGATACAGACGGAGAGGACCGGGTGCTTGGCTGTGATTACAATGTCGATATGAACATTAAGCTCTATGAGGATTGCAGCTTCAAGCTCCTCGCAGATGTGTATTCTCCGAATGCAGAGCTGGTTCCGAAACGGGAAATTCTGGATTATGAAAACCTGCTTCTTCGAAATGCGGCAAAGGCGAAGGTGAATGCGCGAAAGCAGATAGGAAATGATAAGACGAAGCTGTTGCAAATTTGTCACATATATGGGGATGTGGATATTGATGATGTGGAGGTCGGAGAAACCGGCGTGGAGATAAGTGGCGTCATCAAATGCTCTGTATTATATATTGCAACCGGAGAGGACCCGATGAGCTGTGTGGAGACGGATATACCATTTTCCTATACAGCCGATACCGTGCCGTTATCGGCGGAGGATTCCGTGCGGATACATCCTTGCCTTGACCAGTTGACGGCAAGTCTGTTAAACAGTGAAGAACTTGAAATCAAGGCGCAGGTAAACCTGAACATTTCCGTTTTCTCAAAGGGTGAGTGTGACGTTATTACGGATATGCAGGTGTTCCCGATTGACGAGACAAAAAAGGCGGCGCAGCCGGGAATTGTCGGATATGTTGTCAAAAAGGGTGATAGTATCTGGAGTATTGCGAAGCAGTATTATGCGACGACCGAATCCATTGTCAGGTTAAATAATCTTGAATCAGAATCGGTGAAAGAAGGCGACCGCCTGCTGATTGTGAAATCGTAAAATAAAAACCCTTAATAAAAGCTCCTATGTCAGTTATCGACACCGCCGATAACAACATGGGAGCTTTTTTACTGTAATCATTTTTTCACAGTATATATCGGAGGAAAAAATATGAACTTAACCTCTTGAAAAAATATTTTTTAGATAGTAATGTATACAATATACATGTATGGAGGAAGCTAAATTGAAAACAGTAACAAGAAGGGCATATGCGAAAGTAAATCTGGTATTGGATGTGCTTCGGAAACGGGAGGACGGCTACCATGATGTCAGCATGGTCATGCAGAATCTTGATTTATATGACACGTTGACCTTTACGATGGAGGAATCGGAGGATGTGCAGATTTCCATCTCCTGCAATCGTGACTTTGTGCCATGTGATGAGAGAAATCTTGTCTATAAAGCGATTTTGCTTATGTGTGAGACTTATCATCTGACCGGAAAAATTGTTGTCAGGCTGGAAAAACGGATTCCGGTTGAGGCGGGCATGGCAGGCGGCAGTACAGATTGTGCGGCGGCATTTCATGCCATGTGTGAATTGTATGGTCTGCATGTGACAAAGCAGGAGTTGGCAAAGCTCGGTGTAAAGCTCGGTGCGGATGTTCCGTATTGTATCTATGCGCAGACAGCTCTGTCGGAGGGAATCGGCGAGGTGCTGACGCCGGTAAAGCGGCTGCCGGAGTGCTATGTGGTTGTCGCAAAACCGGATGTGTCCGTCAGTACGAAGATGGTGTATGAGAATCTGCATGCGAATGAGCTGACGCATCATCCGGATGTGGCGGGCATGGTGGAGGCGCTTTCCGCATCAGATCTCGACGGCGTTGCTTCAAGGATGGAAAATGTGCTCGAAACCGTCACAAGTAAGCTTTATGCGGAGATTGAAGCCATCAAGCAGACGATGAGAACAGGTGGAGCGGAAAATGCCATCATGAGCGGCAGCGGTCCGACGGTATTCGGCATATTTAAGGACAAAACGGTTGCGGAAGCAACCGCAGAAACCATCCGTCAAGACTACAAGCTGGACGAAGTGTGGACCGTCACACCGGTATAAAATATATAAACCACATGCTTATATTATATACGGAAAAAGTAAGTTGGATATTATATACGATGTCCAACGTATTTTATATTATTATGGAGGACACAAGAATGAAGCTTGATTTAAAAATAGACGAATATCTCCCGCTTCGCGAGGTCGTATTTAATACCCTTCGCCACGCAATCATACAGGGAGAGTTTCAGCCGGGGGAACGGCTGATGGAGGTGACGCTTGCCAATAAGCTCGGGGTCAGCAGAACTCCGGTGCGTGAGGCAATTCGTATGCTGGAGCTTGAGGGGCTTGTTGTGATGATTCCGCGGCGCGGTGCAGAGGTTGCCAAGATTACGGTGCGGGATTTGAAGGATGCGCTGGAGGTTCGGATGGCAATCGAGTCGTTGTCAGTGAAGCTTGCGTGCGAGCGAATTGACGAGGAAGGAAAGGAAGAATTAAAGCAGACCTGTATTGCGTTTCGTGAGGCAATCAATTCCAAGCTTGTTCCGGCGATTGTGGAGGGGGATGAGCATTTTCATAACACGATTTACCGTGCGTCAAAAAACCAGAAGCTGATTGCCATTGCGCAGAATTTGCGCGAGCAGGTTTATCGTTATCGTGTGGAATACGTGAAGGATTTTTCCTATCATGATAATCTGATACGGGAGCATGATCAGATTACGATGGCGATATTGAAGGGTGATGCGGAAGCGGCAGAGCGCATTATGCAGGAGCACATTTATAATCAGGAGCAGATTGTCATTCGCAATGTATTGAGTGAGACGTGAATAATATTTCCGGATTTTTGCATAATAAACATGTATGCAGGAGGAAGGAAGGAAATGAAAACGTGACAGTCGAGCAGTTATATGATTCGGAAAATAAAATCAAGGTACCCATCAGTGAAAGTCTGGCGGAAAATAAAAAAATATTAGATTTATTGTTTGAACAGTGTGGAGATGTTGTACAGAAGTCCTTTGCGATGGAACGTGAGCAGGGGGAGGTGTATATACATGTCCTTTATATTGACGGTCTGACGGATAACGGCATGATAGAGGATACGATATTAAAGCCATTATCCTATGAATGGAGAGGATGTCAGGAATATGATGTCTGGGATTCCATTCTCTATCGTGAGGTGCAGACCGTAGACATTAAGGAGCAGGTCTCCTTTGATGCGACCATTGGGTCTGTACTCAAAGGAGATACTGCTATTTTTGTGGATGGATATGCGAAGGCGATGGTTGTATCGTCCAAAAAATTGCCGCTTAGAAGCATTTCCGAAAATGATTCCGAGGCGGGCATGCGGGGCCCTAAGGATAGCTTTAACGAGGGATTCCGGCAAAGTACGGCATTGATTCGCAGACGGGTGAAGGATGCAAAGCTGCGCGTGGAGCAGGGTATCATTGGAGAGCGGTCGCGAACGGATTATGCGATTATCTATCTTGCGGATCTGGCTTCAAAGGAGCTTGTATCGCGCGTGCGGGAAGGTATGGAACGCTATGATATTGATGCGATTTATGATAGTGGTATGGCACAGCATTTGATGGAAAACTGGTATTCGCCATTTCCGACATTCCAATCGACGACAAGACCGGATAAGGTGGCGGCAGCCATTACGGAGGGGCGGGTTGCCATTGTGTTTGACAATTCGCCGGAAGTAATTCTGGCACCCTGTAATCTGAATATGTTATTACAGACTTCCGACGATTATTATAATCGGTGGGCGGTTGGTACATTTGCACGCATTTTGCGGTATATTGCAGCATTTCTTGCAGTGTCTCTGCCGGGGCTGTATGTTGCAGTGACCGTGTATCATAGCGAGATGCTTCCGACAAAGCTTTTGTATGCCATAGCGTCCGCAAGGAGTATGGTGACATTTCCGGTTGTGGTGGAGGTGTTGGTGATGGAATTTTTGTTCGAATTGCTGCGGGAGGCGGGGATTCGGTTGCCGGGACCGCTTGGAAATACAATTGGGATTGTCGGCGGATTAATCGTTGGACAGTCTGCCGTTGAGGCAGGGATTGTCAGCACGATGGTCGTAATCGTTGTGGCACTTACAGCAATTGCCTCCTTTTCGATTCCGAACGAAGAGTTTGCGTCGGTATTCCGGCTTCTTAAATTTTTTGTGATTATTCCGTCGGCAGTCTGGGGCTTGTATGGTTTTATCTTTGCCGTATTAGTCATCGCCATCCATCTGTCCGGATTGACGAGCTTTGGAATCCCTTATATGTATCCGGTTGTTGCGGGAGATGAAAATCCGTCATATGCGCATCAGGATTTTATATTCCGGGCTCCTATTTCGCGTATGCGGAAACGCCCGATTTTTACAAAGGAGAATCAGAGAGTGCGGCTTAGAAATAAGGATGGAGAGGAGAAAATACATGAATCTGGTGAATAGTAAAATCTCAAAAAGACAGTGGTTTCGCATGAGCTTTTTAGAGTGTATTGCAATTAGTATGATTATGGTTCCGTACATTTCCTTGAAGCTTGCAGGAGGGTATCATGTGTATGCATTATTTCTCGGACTCCTTTTTATCGTTCTATATGGCTTGCTGCTGAAAATGCTTGCGTCAAATTATCCGGACGGTTATGTAAACAGTATCCGCAATTATCTGGGATTTTTCGCAAATATTTTTGATGTGATATATGCTTTGCGGTATGTGCTTCGTGCTTCGCTTATTGCCGTATTTTTTGCTGCGGTTGTGCAGCAATACCTGATGCGGAGCTTCTCGCTTTATACGATTGTGATTTCTTTTCTTGTTTTGTGTGGTTACGGAGCCTCTAAGACGATGGAGGGCAGAGGGCGGATGTTTGAGCTTCTTTTTTGGTGGATGCTCGCGCCGTTGATTGTGCTTGTCGTTTTTTCCGTTTCCAATATGGATATTGGTGCGCTTGGATCGACTGTCAATAGTCATGCTGAAATGAAGGGAATCGTGGAGGGTGGTTACGGGATTTTGCTTGCCCTTTCTCCATTGGAATTTCAATTGTACAGTCAGAACTGTGTCAAGGGGATGGAGAGGCAGGATGCACCGAAATTGTATATATGGATTATTTTTGCGATTTTGTTTGCATATTTGTTTGTTGTCGGGATTCTCGGAGCAGGATGGGTTGAAAGCGATGCCTCTGCGGCGTTTAATGTTATGGAGGCGGCATCATTTCCGGGAGGAACGGTGTCACGGTTTGATTATGCGGTCATGGCATTTTGGGTGATCGGTGTGTTTGCAATTGTCAGCGGATATCTGCATTATGCGGGAGATTATGTGTTCTCCCTTTGTTCGGTAAAAAAGGATTTTGGGCGAGTGATGACATTTTTTGTATTGACAGGATTGGCTGTCGTTGCGGCATTTCTGCTTCAGTATGAAAGTATCGCGGATTACATGATGCGGTATTTTCTATATGCAGATTTTGCATTGAGTTTGTTGTTCCCGGCGATTGCTGCATTTATTAAGGTGAAGGAGAGGCGGAAGACCGGAAAGGCTCTTGCGTGTCTCGTAATGCTTGCCACTGCTTTCTGTGTGATTTTTATTGATGAGAATCTGGGAGAGACGTTTACTGCAAAGGAAGCTCTTGCACCTGAACGGCAGCAGGAAAGTCTGGAGCACAGGGATTATGTGAAGAGAATGCAGGTTGGTATGACGAGCTCAGACCAGTATGTGTTTACGTTTACGATTGCGGATTTGTCTGATTATAAAGGGGAAAGCGGCATGATGGAGAAGGAGTACGTTTTGCGCGCGGATAGTCTCGAGGCTGCGATTGCGGATTATCGGGAACGGGAGGAACGACAGCTTGATCTTGGACATGTGCAGCAAATTGTGACGGAGCAGACGGATGAGGCATGGCATAATTTGTTGCTGGAGTTTGGAAAGCTGCCGGGCATCTCGAAATCGGTGGATGTGGTTGTCGCGGAAAAGGGAGAAAAATATATTCTGCGGGAAATGATTAAAGCGGCGTACGGAAGGGAAAGCTTCTAAACATAAAATAAAAAGATTATGTGAGGAGGCTTTCGGTATGTTATATAAAATTTTGAGGGGCGCTCTGGTTGGAATGTTGCTCGGTGCAAGTATTGGAATATGTGCAACGCTCGGTATGCGTGCATTATCGGGGAAGGGTGCGCCTGATATAAAAGGTATGCTTGACAAAATCTCGGATGAGGATGTGAGAGAGGCGTTTTTAGGTGTAGAGGAAGGCGTTGCCGGAATGGAAGAATATGAGGACGCTGTTCAAAATCCGCAGGATGTAGTTGTGCGGTTTCATGTGCGCGCGAACAGTGACAGCGAGGCGGATATTGCCCTGAAATATGAGGTAAGGGATGCGGTGCTTGAAGCGATTTCCGAGGATTTGCAGGGGGCTGAAAATGACAGTGAGGCAATTCTTTATCTGAGTCAGAACTTAAGTAAAATCCGGAATACTGCCCGGACAGTTGTGGAAGAAGCCGGGTACAAATATACGGTAAATGCATATATTATAAGAGAGGAATTTCCGATTCGTGAATACGGAGAGCTAGTATTGCCGGCGGGAACTTACCGGGCGCTGCGCATTGATATCGGAGATGCCGAGGGAGAGAATTTTTGGTGCATGCTTTACCCGATGATGTGCTATACCGTGGATGCGGGAGCTGTCACAGGTTCAGATGGAAATGAAAAGCTTGCGGAGTCACTGAGTGAGGAGGAATATGAGAAGCTGTTTGTGAAACGGGATTGTGAGAATGTAAAAGTAAAATTACGGTTTGTGGAATGGTTGCAGGATATCTTATAATAATATATAATTGCATTTGAAAAATGTGATTACATGGAACGCATAGTAAGGAAGGTATAACAATTATGAAGAAAAATCTTGCAGTGATATTTGGAGGCCGCTCCTCTGAGCATGAGGTGTCGTGTATGTCGGTATTGACAATCGCTCGGGCTGTGGATATAGAAAAATACAAGCTGTATTTGGTTGGAATTACGAAGGATGGTCAGTGGAAGCTTGCAGAAGATATTCAGAGTATTGAGGATGGAAGCTGGAGGAACAGTACATGTACAG
The DNA here is from genome assembly GCA_964563955.1 of uncultured Bacteroides sp. Taxonomy (GTDB): domain Bacteria; phylum Bacillota; class Clostridia; order Lachnospirales; family Lachnospiraceae; genus Coprococcus_C. The sequence continues at coordinate 40,165 of CAZLZH010000003.1, forward strand.
CGGTTATTTCACCGGATATTAAGGGCGGATTGATCGTGGAAAAGAATGGTCAGACAACGAGGGAACCAATCGATGTCATCTTTCCGGTTTTGCATGGCAAATATGGAGAGGATGGCACAATTCAGGGATTATTTGAGATAGCGGATATTCCATATGTCGGATGCGGCGTTTTTGCATCTGCGGCAGCGATGGATAAATTCTACACAAAACTGGTGGTTGACACATTGGGTGTCCGCCAGGCTACATATGAGCCGGTGCTTGCCGGACAGCTTGCAGATATAGAAAAGGTTGTGGCAAGAGTGGAAGCGGTATTTCCGTATCCGGTGTTTATCAAGCCTTCTAAGGCGGGTTCGTCGAAGGGTGTTTCCAAGGCGGAGAACCGGGAAGAACTGATTCGCGGTTTACAGGAGGCGGCTAAGCATGACTATAAAATTCTTGTGGAAGAAATGATTGTCGGCAGAGAGCTTGAGTGTGCGGTGCTTGGGTATGGAGAGAATGCAAAGGCTTCCGGTGTTGGAGAGATTTTATCGGCAGCAGAATTTTATGATTATGATGCAAAGTATATCAACGCAGAATCCAAAACTGTAATTGATCCGGATATTCCAAAGGGAAAAGAGGAGGAAATCCGCGAGGCGGCGCTCTCGATATTCCGTGCATTAGATGGATTTGGACTTTCCCGTGTTGATTTCTTTTTAGAGAATGAAACGAACGAAGTTGTATTCAACGAGATTAACACGCTCCCGGGATTTACCCCGATCAGTATGTATCCGATGCTTTGGAAGGCAGAGGGTTATTCTGTGGAAGCACTTGTGGAAACCTTGATTGAGATGGCATCGGAGCGACCGTAACGATGAAGGTAATTTTGGAATTTGAGACAAAGGACGAATCCGGCGAGGTGAGTGTTTCAACAAACACGGCACTTTTGAAGTTGACGAAACAGGGGATTCAATTATCCTATGTGGAGGATGTGTCAGGTGAGGGAAGCATAATCCGGAATACCATGCTTGTGTCGGAAAGACAGATGCGGGTACGAAGAAGCGGAGCCATACATTCGGATTTTTTGTATGAGCAGAATATGCAGTGCAATACAATCTATAAGACGCCGTATGGCGCTTTTCCGATTACACTTCATACAAAGCAGTATCAGTATAAAGCTTTTGGAATTAACTATGAGCGTCAGACGCTGGAAAAAGATTTTAGAGTTCAGCTTTTGCTTGATTATACGCTTTCAATGAATTCGGATATGCCTATGAAAATGGAAATGAATTTAAAAATCAGACCGGCTTAGTTATGACCGGTCTGTTTTTTTTCGATTTTTTTGCTGCGGGTAACGAGCCATATCATGATACAAAATACGACAAGTGACGCAGCAGTCACGATTGCGCAGCGCGTGGTACCGTTAAACCAGAACGCGGGTACGATATAAAGGCTGGCGTTGATGCATAGGTGTAGTATCATACCCGAAATTACATTTTTCGTTTTATATGCAACATATCCGAGTATACAGCCGAGTATACAGGCATAGATCCCCTGGATGAGATTGCCATGATAAATTCCAAACAGGATGCCCTGAAATAAGATGGCAGGACCGATAGGCATATAGCGTTTGGCATATCCCTGCACGAGCCCGCGGAATAAAAGCTCCTCACCGATTGGAGCAAATAATACAACGGCGATTATCATTACGGCTGCCGTGTTGGCACCGGATACGCCGGATACAAGCTTGTCATATTCCGCAAATGCAGCCGGAAAACAAGGACGTATCAGTGTCAGGATTCCATCAACCATAACCTGGCATGAGAAACCGGCAAGGATGAGAAACAGTGTGTTAAGAGATAGAAATGTCCGCCCGGAAAGTGTTTCCCCGGCGGACGCTTTTTTTGTGTAAAATGCTTTGTAATACCAGATTCCAAAACATAGAATGAAAACAATATGCTGGGCAAATGTCATATATGCCAGATTCATCGGCTGGTTATAGTCCTGCTGCATAATTGTTTCGATTGTCATTGTACTGTTTGACTTTTCGCTTGAGTGCAGGTTGCTTACAAATAAGATAATAACATCTAAAAAATTAACTATGTATTGTGCAAGCACAGCTGCAACAAGCGGAAGAAAGGAACCAAGAATGTCTTTGTAATTTATGTTGTTCTGCTTAGATTCCATCTTTAATCTTTTTAGCTCTTTCCTTTTCACGTTTTAGTTCTTCTTTTGATTTTTCAACCGGCTTGTCTTTCCCCTTGCTCTTTGCACGTGCAAGCATTTCGTCATTCAGCTGCTTTTGCATTTCTACCTGACGCTTGCGCATGCGGGTACGCCAATTGCCTTTTTTCTTCTTTTTGCCGGTTTCTTCTTCCTGCATTACCTTCTTGCCGCGGACGCTCTTGACGCTGATGATATAAATGCCGCTTACCATTGCTTTTACTTCTCCCTTTGTTGGAAGCTCATCGAAGATGGCATCATCACAGATCATGTTCATAATTTGTGGTCCGACCTTTACCTTTGCGATCGGAAGCTTTGCCTTCTGATAACGCTTCGGTGTTTGTTCCATAACGACCTTCGGAAGATTGGCGTCCTTCAAGGGCAGCATCTTCTTATCTATAATCAGCATGGTCATAGGCTGTGCAGCCTCCACCATCTGTTCTCTTTGTTCATTTTGTCTCTTTTGAAGTTTATCGCCGACCTTGTAGAGCACAAACATAATAATAAGTGCCACTACGATGACGATAAGCATAATTGACCACCAAGGCATGTTTTAAATCCTCCTCTTATATGTTCTTTTTATGTTCCGCACGCATAGCCTGAATCATTCCCGGAATGGCTTCATAGGCAGCTTTTCGTTCCTTTGGAGGAATGACTGCCGGATAGATTGGTTTTCCAAACTCGATTATGACTTTATGACCGCGAACGAATTTCTTTGGCGCCGATTCAAGTAATAAATCGGAACCGGAGATAGCAACCGGAACAAGCGGTGATTTTGATTTTTCCGCCATCTTGTAGCCGCCCTCCCGGAATGGCAGCAGCTCATCTGTCTGGTTACGTGTACCCTCAGGAAATACGACCATAGAGTGACCGAGCTTCATGTATTCGGTTCCCTGCTTGATGATGGAAAGTCCCTGCTTGATATCATCCCGATCGAGAAACAGACAGCCGATATCCCGCATATATAAGGGCAGCAGAGGTATCTTTTCCATTTCCTTCTTGGCGAGGAATCCGAGCGGTTTACCGATTGCTTCATGGTAAACCAGTATGTCAAAATAGCTTCTGTGATTGCCGACAAACAGGACGGGACCGTCTTTTGGTATGTTTTCCTGTCCGAGAACGGTTACCTTACAGCCGGAGATTTTTAATTCGGTCCGAAAGAATCCGGATACAAATTTTCTTGCTTTTTTCCAAGATTTTTCCGGATTTTTCTTTGCCAGTGATTTCATGTAAAGATGATAGGGCAGGCAAAAAAACAATGCTGCCATCAACACGATTCCTACACCTAAAGTTTTCATACATACACCTTTCTTTTTAGACTTAAATGTTTATCTTCCAAACATTTTACAGGTTTCATAGAGTCTTGCTTCTAAGGCGGGCGTTAAAGTATTTTGCGTATAGCGCCATGCCCAGTTTCCTTCTGCGACACCCGGTGTGTTCATGCGTGCCCATGAATCAAGACAGAGCACATCCTGCATAGGAACGATTGCCATATTGGCAACGGAACCGAAGCATGCGCGAATCATAATCCAGCAAATGTCGCAGCCATCCGTGGAAAAATAACGACGCAGTTTATCCTTGGAAGCTTCATATGCGTGGTTATACCAGCCGAGTGTTGTGTTGTTGTCGTGTGTGCCGGTATAGCATACACAGTTTCTTACAAAGTTGTGCGGCAGGAAATCATTTTCGTTTGGGTTTTCAAAGGCAAATTGTAATACCTTCATGCCCGGAAGACCGAATTTTTCCCGCAGTTCAATGACGGAATCATCAATTTCACCGAGATCCTCTGCGATAATCGGAAGGTGGTATCCGAGTGTTGCTTCAAGCTGCGTGAAGAAGTTTACGCCCGGTGCTTCGACCCACTCTCCATTGATAGCAGTTTCCTCGCCATAAGGAATTGCCCAGTATTTATCAAAGCCACGGAAATGATCGATTCGCAGAAAGTCACATAAAGTGAGCTGATAATGAATCCGGTTGAGCCACCACTCATAGCCGCTTTCCGTGTGCTTTTTCCAGTTGTAAAGAGGATTTCCCCAAAGCTGGCCGGTAGCAGAAAAGTAATCCGGCGGAACTCCGGCAACAACCGTCGGATAGCCTTTGGAATCAAGCTGGAATAAATCCTGATTTGCCCAGACGTCCACGCTGTCCCAAGCCATGAAGATTGGGATATCGCCGATGATGGAAATACCCTTTTCGTTTGCATATTTTTTTAGGGATGTCCATTCGTAATAGAATAGGAACTGAATGAATTTGTAGTAGCCGGTCTCTATCTCCAGCTTCTTCATCCAGCTTTTCTTTTGTTTTTCTGTCGGCCGTTTCAGATTATCTTCCCACATATACCAAGGGGTTCCGTCATGGTAATCCTTGCCAGCCATAAAGAGAGCATAATCATCTAACCAGTTATTTTGCTCACAAAATGAGTCATATGCACTCTGCATTGCTTCATCTGCATGAATGCCATCCGTTATGTCAGGGTCGGCAAATCGGGAATAGGCAAGCTTTAATAACCTTGTCTTAAATGTAATCAAATCCCCGTAGTTGATTTGTTCTGCATTCCATGCAGGCATATCCTGAAAATCTCCCGCGTTAAGGAGCTGAAGCTCTTTTAAGTGCTCCAGACTGATAATCAAAGGCTGCCCTGCAAATGCAGAGAACGGCTGATAAGGGGAATCACCAAAGCCTGTATGACCGAGCGGAAGAACCTGCCATGTGTTTAGGCCGGATCTTTCCAGAAAATCAATGAATTTATAAGCATATTCTCCAAGCTCACCAATTCCGTAAGGTCCCGGAAGGGAAGTTGGATGCAATAAAATACCGGTATATTTTTTTGGTTTCTTATGTTGGCCCGCTTCTTCTGCCATAGTAAGTATCCTCCTGTTGCATGTAATGTTGCAATGAAACAACATTTCTATTATACATAAAACAGCCGTAAAAAACAAGGGTTAGACGCTATATGATGCATCGAACCCTTGTGTAATTACTGATACATTTTGTAAAGCTTCTCAAATAATGGTATAGAGCGTTTCACCATGTCGGTTGTCACACAGTATGAGATGCGGAAATGTCCCGGACAACAGAAGCTGTCTCCCGGAACGATAATAAGATTTAACTCCTTTGCGGCACGCCAGCAAAATTCGTTTGCATCCTCTGTCAATGTGCGTGGAAACATATAAAAAGTACCGCCCGGTTCCACTATATGGTAACCAATCCGGGTAAGCTCTTTATATAGAATGTCCTTATTAGTCTCGTATATAGAAAGGTCACTTGTTTTATCAAGGATGGATTCGATTGCCAATTGCATAATCGAAGACGGGCAGTTGTGTCCGGTAAAACGGGAAATCTGTCCTGCCATCAGAACAATGAGTTCAGCATCCCTGCAGGCAGGGTTTACAGCCATATAGCCAATACGTTCTCCCGGCAGAGACACGGATTTGCTAAAGGAATAACAGCAAATCGTGTTTTCATAAAAGGAAGAGATGAACGGCGCATCGACACCGGCAAAAACAATTTCACGATATGGTTCGTCGGAGATCAAATAGATGTCATGTCCATATTCCTTCTGCTTATTCCGAAGTATGTCGGCAAGCCGACGAATCGTATCAGAAGAATATACGATACCGGATGGATTGTTCGGCGAGTTAATCAGGACTGCCTGCACGTTTGGGTTTAATGCCTTTTCAAACTCCTCAAAGTTAATCTGAAAGCTATCAATATCTGCCGGAACAATCGTAAGCTTTGCCCCACAGCCTTCAATATAAGGAACATATTCCGGGAAGTATGGTGCAAATGTGATAACCTCATCCCCATCTTTTACGACACATCGAACGGCATGTGCAATCGCACTTGCGGCTGCAGAGGTCATAAAGATATGCTCCGGACCATAATGCATGCCGAAGCGGTGATTAAGAGAGTCTGCAACAGCCGCTCTTGTCTCGTCGAGTCCCAGTGATGGACTGTAACCGTGTAATGCAACCGGATTTTCGGTTTGAAGCAGCTTAATCATTCGGTCTGTAAATGCCTGCGGAACAGGGACCGAAGGATTTCCAATAGAAAAGTTAAAGATATTTTCTTTTCCGATTTCAGCTGCTTTTTGATTTGCATAGGTAAAAAATTGACGGATGACAGAACCTTTTCCGGTCATCTCCTTATAATATTCGTTAATCATGGGTTTTCTCCTTTACAAAAAACAAGCGGCGATAAAAACCGGGGAGGGAATTCATTCGCCACTTGTTTGAGGGGAGAGAGGATTCAAATATATGAAAAGCTCTTACAATGCATACTATAACAATAAATTGTGTCTAAAATATGTTTTATTTGTGAAAAAGTTTTCACATCCTCTATTCCTTTCGTCCCGGATGTTTATTCTACGTTAAAGTCCTTGATTGAGGAGTCAAGTTTTTGCAAGGTCTTCTGAATCGAGTCATTGATGACACCGGATTCGTGCGCCATTTTTCCGAACTCGTGTGCAACGACCGTAAAACCTCGTCCGGCTTCTCCGGCACGTGCTGCTTCAATCGATGCATTTAATGCTAAAATGTTCTGCTTGTTCTCAATCTTCTTTAAGCCTTGTGATTTAGAAGCAAGCTCCTTGATTAATGTTGCAGCGTCTTCAATCTCATCATTGAAGGATGAAATTGCTTCTTCATACTGCTTTTTGCGATAACCGGATTCTAATAGATTTTGAATCGCGTCAACCAATATAGCTGCGGCAGCTTCAACCTGATCTTCATCGGTATCTTCATCCAACGGTCCGCCGACAACGGTTGCGACTTCAACATCATCAACTTCAATGCTTTCGCCAAAGGCTTCTATATTTTCTCTAGAAAAACCAAGCTTGTTTGAAAGAAAATTTCCTTCATCATCTAAGACAACCGCAATCATGTTTGTCGCTGCTGCCCAATGGACAAGGATGTTCTCCAGAGCGTCCATATCAAGATAGTCATTTATTTCCATATTGAAAGTCCTCCTTAACCATACATATACTTATTGTCATTCTATCGAATTTTCTTATAGATTTCAATAGCGGAGTAAAATATTTTTTGATTGCATGAAACAGGGCGGTAATGTAAAATAATCTGGTATTGCGATCGCAAATAAAAACAGTCAGGAAGGTTAATTATGATTCGGATATTTGATACACATGCACATTACGATGATGAGGATTTCGATGCGGACAGAGATCGTTTGCTTTCCGGTTTTCCCAAGCAGAATGTGAGATGTGTTGTTAACATAGCGACGGATTTGCCGTCGTCCAGACGCACGGTTGAAATGACGCGGCAATACGAGAACCTGTATGGGGTAATCGGTATTTATCCAACATCGGTTGCGGGTTTGGAAAGGGAAGCGGTATTTGCGGATTTAAGAGAGCTTGCCGGAGCTTGTGAGAAGGTCGTTGCCATAGGGGAAATCGGCCTCGATTATCACTATGAAGATACCGATAAACAATTACAGCAGCGCTGGTTTGCCGCGCAGATGGAGCTTGCGCGTGAGCTGTCGCTTCCGATTGTGATTCACAGCCGCGATGCTGCAAAGGATACAATTGTACAGATGAAGCAAAGTCATGCGGAGGAAATCGGTGGTGTGATACATTGCTATTCTTATACAAAGGAGAGTGCCCGGGATTTTTTGGATATGGATTTCTATTTTGGAATTGGAGGGGTGCTCACATTTAAAAATGCAAAGAAGCTGAAAGAGGCAGTTGCGTATATACCGCTTGACCATATTGTGTTGGAGACGGATGCGCCGTATCTGACACCGGAGCCGTTTCGCGGCAGACGGAATGAATCCACTTACCTGACATATGTAGCGGAAGTGATTGCACAGATTAAACAGACTTCCGTGGACGAGGTTTATGACAAAACCTGGGAAAATGCACACAGGCTTTACCGGATACCGGAGAAATAAGAAAGAAAGGCAATGAGATGGAAAAACTCAGCAATCCGAAGGTTACAATTGAAATCCTGCAAAAATACAATTTTGCATTTCAAAAAAGATTTGGTCAGAATTTTTTGATTGATGGGCACGTGATTGAAAAAATCATCCGGGCAGCAGAGATTACGAAAGATGATACTGTGCTGGAAATCGGGCCGGGAATTGGTACAATGACGCAGTACCTTGCGGAGGCGGCCGGGAAGGTATATGCAGTAGAAATTGACAGAAATCTGCTTCCGATTCTTGCAGAGACACTTGCGGATTATGACAATGTAACGGTTGTAAATGAGGATATATTAAAGGTGGATATTGCCGCACTTACAGAGGGGAAACCGGTAAAGGTTGTGGCGAATCTTCCATACTATATTACAACCCCGATTATCATGGGGTTGTTTGAGAAGCATATTCCGGCAGATTCCATAACGGTTATGGTGCAAAAGGAGGTTGCGGAGCGTATGCAGGCACAGCCGGGCGGAAAGGAGTATGGAGCGCTCTCGCTTGCGGTTCAGTATTATGCCGAGCCGTATATTGTTGCAAATGTACCGCCGAACTGTTTTATGCCGAGACCGAATGTGGCATCCGCAGTGATAAGACTGACAAAGTATGAAACACCGAAGATTTGTGTTCAGGATGAGGCATTTATGTTCCGGCTGATTCGGGCATCGTTCAATCAGCGCAGGAAAACATTGCAGAATGGGATTCATAATTCAGCAGAATTGTCGATAAGTAAGGAAGCGGTTGTGGCAGCGTTAAAGGAAATGGGGCTTTCGGAGACAGTCCGGGGTGAGACACTTTCTCTTGCCCAGTTTGCGCAGCTTTCTGATATATTATGTAAATAATTGTCGAACAAATTGCATACTAATCAATGGACTTCCAACATATACATATACTAAACGTATTATGTAGTATATGAAGGGGGAGCGTGGATGGCTATGCAGCAGAGAAGATGGGTATCCTACATTTTCAGGTACCGAAATTATGAGCGGTGCGAGGTTGCCGGATTCATAAAAGTACAGAGAATCAGCAATAAAAGTACAGATGTTACAAGAATACGAATGGGATTAAGAATGTGCAAGGACTATCCGTGTGAGTGTACGGCGTATCTCTTGCTGCACGGACAGGCCAGACCATTTACGACGATACATTTTATGGAAAATGAGCGGGATGCAATATTGACAAGTGTGGAGCTTCCTTGGAATGATCCGCTTGGTGATGGTGCTGCATTTCCGGAATATGAAGGTGTATTTTTTTTATGCGATGATGGTGAACAACTGGCGGGCATCTGGCTTACAGAACATTACGATTTAAGACAGGTGCAGGTTGCGAAGGTGATAAAAGGGGAACCGGCAGGTACGGATGTGATACGGTCGGGGATGGAGGGCGAGAAATCGCTTGAAGCGGCAGTTCGGGTAGAGATGACAAAGCCTGAGGCATCGGTTCGGGAAGCAGGGAGCATGGAGATTACACGGTCGGAAGATGAATCTGCAAGTCCGGAATCACGGGATGTCGAGGAGTTACAGTCAGAGGATGAAGCAGCCGTGGAGCCGACAGAGATTCCGAAGATTCAGATACCGGTCAGCCAGCCTGTTATCGAGGAGGTAAGAGAGAAGGATTCTAACAGTTGTAGTGAAATGCTTTCTACATATCCAAAGCTTCCGCTATTTGCAGGCAGCCAGATACTTGACGGAGTCAAGATTGTTCCGCAGGATATCGGCAAACTTGATATGGCAAACTGGAAGCTTGGGGTGAATAGTTTTTTATCGCATGGATATTATAAGTATCAGTATCTGATGCTCGGAAAAGTAAGGATGAATAAGGCGGAGGCGTATGTCATTGGCGTGCCCGGCATTTTCACAAATAAAGAACGATATCTTGCCAACATGTTTGGGTTCCGCATTTTTATTCCGGTAAAGAAGACGAAGATTATGACCGGAAATTTCGGGTATTGGATATCCGAGATTGTTGGATAAATTAAAGCTCCTTTGTGTAGCGCATTAAATCCACATTTTGTCCCATGATGTTGGCACTTTGCGGCTCAAATTGCAGAGGGCGGAAGCCAAGCTTTGCAGCCAGAGCCATGGAGGCAATATTATCCGGATGAATCCGGGCATCTACGCGTGGAATATGGTAATCATCCCGGAGAACCTGCAGAGCTGTTTCACATGCCTCGTAAGCAATACCGGCATTTTGATAGAGCGTGTCGACCTTATACCCGATTTCTGCATAAGTGCCGCGGGAATCCTGAAAAATATTAAAGTTGACAGCACCGATAATTTTTTTTGGATTTTTTTGTATGTAAATATAATATCGGAGAAAGGTTCCCATAGTATAGGCAAGGTATTCCCTATGCAGAGAAGCACGATGGTATTCCTTTGTGTAGAAGGATTCCGGGCGCGTCGGTTCGAATTTTTCAAAGGCAAGCCGGTTGCGCAGATATAAATCCAGAACTTGACCGGCCTGGGATTCATTTTCGATACATAGTATTAAGCGTTGAGTATATTTTACGAGCGGGCCCATATATGCCTCCTTTTAAATATATGGAAGTCGAGAAGATTATAATACATTTTAGGAAGCATGGCAACCGAGCGGATGTTTTATAAAAAGAGGGAAAGCAAATGAAAAAAATAATGGATGAAAAGGAACGTTATATGCGGCAGGCAATTACCCTTGCAAAAAAGGCGGAGGCAAATGGGGATGTGCCGATTGGGTGTGTGATTGTATATGAGGGAAAGGTGATAGCCCGTGGCTACAACCGCAGGAACATGGATAAAACAACGCTTGCCCATGCGGAAATCATGGCAATCAAAAAGGCATCCCGCGTAATTGGAGACTGGAGGCTGGAGGGGTGCACGATGTATGTTACATTAGAGCCGTGCCAGATGTGTGCGGGTGCGATTGTACAGGCTCGGATTCCGAGGGTTGTGATAGGTTGTATGAATGCAAAGGCAGGCTGTGCCGGTTCCATTCTGAATCTGCTTGAGATGAAGCAGTTTAACCACCAGGTGGAGGTAGAGCGGGGCGTACTTGAGGAGGAGTGCTCTGCTATGCTGTCTGCGTTTTTCTCAAATTTGCGTGCTGAGAAAAAGAAAAAGATGTAACATGACTTGCATGACTTGACTTTACATAATTATTTCTTTATACTGTATAGGAAACTGTCGATTTGTGTGATAGTATATGAAATTGTTATAAAATTTCCGTGCAGCCGGGGAGTTAGCGGTGCCCTGTACCCTCAATCCGCTATAGAGGGGGTGATGGTTGGTCTCGGGTTGTTCCTTGTGGAGCTGCCCCTGGTAAGTGGCGTTGATGTTCGGGTCTTGCGCGACAGGAATCTATGAACCGTGTCAGGTCGGGAACGAAGCAGCACTAAGTAGAACCTCCTGTGCGCCGTGAGGCAGCCTGGGCTGAGTTAACTGTCAGGGTAACGTTCATGAGTACTTCACAACATCAGCCGCACGGTTAAAAAATATAAAAAATGGGTAGTAATTTTTGCATAGAAATGTTATATTATAAGATACGGATAATATAACTTTTATAAAAGACAAAAGAGGTAAATGGCAGGGACAAAAGGCATGAATGTGAATTATGCAGAGGTAATTGAATATGTAAAAAAGATGACCTCCGAGAACGGAAGACCATCAAATTATCCGTTCCGTAGTCGCTTTGAGCATACGATGCGTGTGTATCGATGGGCGATTAAGCTTCAGTCCAAGCTGGGTGGCGATCTTGATGTGATTGTATTGGCCGCTTTATTGCATGATATCGGCTGGGATGGTGACCGTCCGCATGGTGAGGTAGGCGCTGAGCTTGCCGTAGAGTACATGGACAGCATCGGAGTGGATCCGGATACGATTCGCCGGGTCGGAGAGATTATTATGATTCATGAGGATAAGGATTCCGATGCAGATTTGTCACTGGAATGTAAGATTGTGATGGATGCCGATTTGTTGGATGAAGTCGGAGCGATTAGTGTGCTTTGGGATTCGATGGCGACGGCATGCGAGGACGAGGCAAGCTATAAAAAGGCGTATTACCGGATTAAAAATTATTATCGAAATAACAAACCGAAAATCCGAAGATGTAAGACGGATGCAGCAAGAGCGGAGTATACGAAGCGTATGCAGCTTCTTGACAGCTTCATCTTTCAGTTGGAAAAAGAATTATTTTAAAAAGCTGTTACGTTATGCTGTAACAGCTTTTCTATGTTTATAAGGATTTACAAAATTTGGAAAAGAAAAAATCACTGGGTGTTAATTTTATATTTAATTTAATTCGAACACTGATGGGTGTTATCATTCCGCTTGTTACATTTCCTTATTCTTCCAGAGTGCTTGGCCCGGAAGCGCTAGGAAAGGTAGATTATGCACAGGCGAATTTGACATATTTTACCTTGATACAGGCATTTGGTATCGGAGGATATGCGATTCGAGAGGGCGCCCGCATTCGTGATGACAAGAAAAAAATGAATGCGTTTGCGAGCGATATGCTTACGATTAATCTCATTACGGCAGGGATTGCGTATGCGCTTTTTTTCGGGGCACTGGCGATTCCGAAGCTGCATGCTTACCGCGGGCTGATGCTGATATTTTCTACGGGAATTATCTTATCCGCGATCGGTGTGGAGTGGCTGTATAATATTTATGAGGATTATCAATATATTACTATCCGTTCGTTTTTGTTTCAGATTATATCGGTGGTAATTTTGTTTACCTGTGTGAAGTCGGAAAATGATTATATGTGGTATGCGCTTTCTATGGTAATATCCAGTGTCGGCTCCAATGTCATGAATTTTCTCCGGGCAAGAAAATATGTGAGATTTAAGATACAGTTTAGTAAAAGGCTTCGGCAGCATTTAAAGCCGATGTTTTATATTTTTTTGCTGGATGTTGCTTCTTCCGTTTATCTGGTGATGGATCGAAGCATGCTTGGGTATATGACCGGAGATGATGCAGAGGTTGGACTCTATGCGGCAGCGATAAAGATTGCAACGATTTTGACATCATTTTTTAGTGCATTATATACGGTTACCCGGCCGAGGGCTGCGTATATGATGGAACGGGATGAGGCACAGGCAGACCGGTTAAATGAGACGACGGCGCGCCTTATTTTGTTGTTCAGTATTCCGTCTGCGCTTGGTATGTGCTTCTTGAGCCGGCAGGTGTTAAATGTCTTTGCAGGTTACAAATATTTGGAAGTCACTTCGACATTGCGCGTGTTAATGTTAAATGTAATCGTAGCTACATTTAATGGTTTTCTGATAAATCAGTTGTTTATTGTGCATCGAAAAGATAAATGGGCATCTACGGGGGTTGTAATTGGAGCAATCACGAATATTTGTCTGAACGCCATCACGATTCCTTTATATGGTAAATTCGGTGCAGCGGTCAGCACTGTGGCAGCGGAGCTTGCAATTTTCATATATGCAAGTATTATGGCACGAAAAATGTTTTCGGTTATAAAATTGGCGGGACAGCTTTTGCAAAGCGTGATTGCCAGTGCCCCGATTATTCTTATTTATGAAACATGCAGGAAGGTAGTTCGTACAGATATTATCATAATTTTGATTACAATAGCCGCAGGTGCCGTTATGTATTTTATAATAATGGCATTGTTTAGAAACAAACTGGTGTTGTCGGCGTGGTATTGGGTTAAAGAAAAGATTTTCAGTTAAAAAACGGGCATTTCTGCCCGTTTTAATCATTTATTCTTTCATTCTGTTAATTCATCCAACATATCACAAATCATGGTGATTGCATCGGATTTCGTTGATAATTCCATTGCTTTAATATACGTATCGCGGTTGTTATATACTTCATTGACCGCGGATAAGAGGGAGGCATCACTTAAGTCTTCCTCCGGCAGCAGCTTTGCATATCCGTGCTTATCAAAGGATTGGGCGTTTAGAATCTGGTCTCCGCGGCTTGCCGCAAGAGAGAGCGGAATCAGGACGCTCGGTTTGCGCAGTGCGAGAAGTTCGCAGATGGCATTGGCACCGGCGCGGGATATAACAACGTCCGCTAAAGCAAATAAATCCGCAAGCTCCTGCTTAATGTATTCAAACTGTACATAATGCTCATGTCCCTTTAGAGCTTCATCCAGATTACCCTTTCCGCAAAGATGAACTACATTATAGGTTTTTGTAAGTTCATCTAAACAGGAACGGACGGCATTGTTAACACAAACACTTCCGGAGCTTCCTCCGATAATTAAAAGTGTAGGACGCATATCCGTAAATCCGCAAAAGGTCATTGCCGAGACAGCATTTCCGGAGAAAAGCTCCTCGCGAATCGGGGTACCGGTTAAGACCGCCTTTCCGGCAGGCAGTGTATCCAGTGTCTCCGGAAAGTTACAACAAACCTTTGAGGCCTTTGGGATACTGATTTTATTTGCGAGTCCCGGTGTCATATCCGATTCATGAATGATGCTCGGAATCTTTTTTGCACTGGCGGCGAGAACAACCGGAACGGAGACAAAGCCTCCCTTTGAAAAAACAACATCCGGCTTTAATTCTTTCATCAGCTTCTTTGCTTCTGAAAATCCCTTGATAACCCGGAATGGATCGGAAAAATTGCGCACATCAAAATAACGGCGAAGCTTGCCGGTTGCAATTCCGTGATAGGGAATTCCCATATCTTCGATCAGCTTCTTTTCGATGCCGTCGTAGGATCCGATGTATTGAATATCATATGCGCGCGCCTTTAATGTAGGAATTAATGCCATGTTTGGTGTTACATGACCGGCAGTGCCTCCGCCGGTTAATATAATACGTTTCATGTTGAATAAATCTCCTTTATGTTTATGCCTGTAAAGCCTGCTTTAACGCCTGCGCAAGCTGATCCGGACAGGAGGTGCTCTTAAAGCCGCAGGTTGTTCCTTCTAATTTTCGGATGACCTCCTCGGCATTCATGCCCTCCACCAATATTCCGATTCCCTTCAGGTTGCCGTTGCAGCCTCCGGTAAATTTCACATTGTGTACATTTCCGTCCTTTAACTCAAATTCAATGACTTGTGAACAGGTGCCCTTCGTCTTATATGTCATAACTGCCATCCTTTCTTTTTTAGATATTAGATATATTAGGTAATTGTGGAATTGTGTATATTATATCATAAACATAAAGGTACTTAAACCTATATTTTTTGTCATGTTTTAAGGAAAATTTACGAGCGGATAGGGGTTGCATTCTGAACTTCACGTTTTCTATAATCGCAAATCATGACGGGAATTTGTATTAAGCTTTTCATAAAAACCTGACGTTCCCGACAGGGTAAATAATTAAGAAAGAGGGATTTGTATGCTGCAAAAAATCATGGAAGTTTCTACCGGGGTTTACATACTATGGGGGTTAGGAGTGCTGGGATTACTTTTGAAGGTATTGGCAAATGCCTACATGGGAGGCTTGGTGCGTGCATCGGGAAATATAGGTGATACAAATCGGAAAAAATTGAGAACGATGAGACAGACCTATGAAAATAAAAGGAGCTTCGGTCTATGCGGTGGGGACGAGGAGTCCTATGCCGAGAGCTTTGTGAAGAATCTGAAATTTCTGACAAGACCCATGGAGTTCTGGAACCATAGCGGGACGGTATTGTCGCTCGTTGTCTGCGGCGTGATGGCGGGAGCGTATATTTATTATGGAAAAGCATGGCGCGGGAGCCCGGATATGCAATTTTTCTTTGCAAATAGTATCATTGTATGTGCATGTTTATTAGCACTTGATAATATATTATTAATAAATAATAAGGTGGAAATCCTAAAAGCGAATATTCGTGGATATCTGGAGCGGCTGCCAAAACCGAGAGAGGAAACAGCACGAAAAAGGCAGCCGGAAATTGCCAGACAGGAGGCCGCACAGACGGAGCATACAGAACAAGAGAAAGAGGAGGAAGCTCCCATGGAGGAGAAGGAGAGTGCGGCAAGTGAAGAGACGTTGAATCGCTTTTTGGCTGAATTTTTTTCCTGATGAATAAAAAGAGACGAGTGGGTGTATTTGGAATCAGAAAGAAGGGAGTGGTCTGCCTTGCAGTCCTTACCGTGATTACTATATTAGGGAGTGGATTTTTGATACATACAAAAGGAGCGGCGGTACAGGAAGCGTGTGAAGAAGCCGAATCGGGCGATGATGACGGTGCCACATCTGCCGAAACAGAGCTTTCTACATGGATCAAAAAAATGAAGCGGTATCGAACCTATCCGATTGAGAGCCATCTTCAGGAGAAGGATGCGTATTATGATTATGATAACACAAAGCTTGCGTGGTGGTTTAAGAGGGATGCAAATCATGGACCAAGCGGATGTGATGATACGGTTGATTTGTCTGAGTTTGAGGCCTATTACTTAGATGAGTGTGCGGTGGAAAAAAACGAGAAGGTGATTTATCTGACCTTTGACTGCGGGTATGAAAATGGGTATACGGAACAGATGCTGGATATTTTAAAAAAAGAAGATGTTCCCGCCTGCTTTTTTGTGACGCAGACGTACATACGGGATAACGTTGCCATTGTAGAGCGAATGAAGGAAGAAGGACATCAGGTTGGAAATCATACGATCTACCATATATGCATGCCAGAGAAGTCCTATGAGGAAATTCAACAGGAGGTATGCGGTTGTGCGGAGTATATGAAAGAGGCGACGGGATATGACATGGATCCCTACCTGCGCCCGCCAAGCGGGGAATACAGCGCGCGTACACTTGCGATAACCCGGGACTTAGGATACAAAACTATTTTTTGGAGCATGGCATATCTGGATTATGATGTTAATAAACAGCCGGGTGTTGATTTTGTCATCGAACATTTTGAGAAATATCATCACAGCGGGGCTATCATTCTGATGCACAACGTGTCATCATCGAATGCAGGGGCGCTGGAAAAGGTGATTGCAAATCTGAAGGCAGAGGGGTATCGGTTTGCAAGCTTAAATGAATTGGAATAGTAAAAAGCAGTCATGGCAAGTGCTGTCATGACTACTTTTCTTATAAAAGATTTGGCTCAGCTTTGCGAAATATAAGGATTGCTACAAACTGGTGCTTTACAATTTATTTAGATTGTAAGATAATTTTTTCAGGCATCGGAGAAAAATACGAAAGAGAAGAGAGGTGATAGTATGACGGATGAACGATTGGAGCAATTATTCGGAACTGTGATAGCCAAAATTGATGTTCTGGAAGAGCGTGTAACAGAAATGGATATGCGGCTGACGGCAAAAATTGAACAGAATACGGCTTTGATTGTTGATATTGAAGATCGATTGTGCAAGCGGATGGACAAGCTGGAGAAAACTATGAATGACAAATATGAGATGCTTTCTCGTGATTTAAATGGGGTAAAATTGCAGGTGGATTCTTTTTATTTGTTGCAGGATTATAGGACCGGGAATTGTATGTAGATTGCAGGGCTATCATATTGCGGAGCCAGAATATGAGCGCTTGAAGAAAAGAAATAGGGATTCCTTCTTGTATTGCATAAGTAAGTTTGCTAAAATAACAAAAGGTGATATGGATTACCTGGAATTTCTGCTGTTTCGACGGGAAACAGTAATTAGAATAAGATAAGGAGAGAAGAAAAATGGCAAAGACAGTTAGTTTCAATTTTAAAAATGCGAAGGCCATGGCAAGTGATGCGGATATTGCAGCAATCAAGGATCAGGTTGTAGCTGCAAAGGCAACGCTTGTGAATAAGACTGGAGAGGGGAATGATTTCCTTGGATGGATTGATCTTCCGGTAGACTATGATAAAGAAGAGTTTGCCAGAATCAAGAAAGCGGCAGCGAAGATACAGTCAGATTCCGACGTACTGGTTGTTATAGGTATTGGCGGTTCTTATCTTGGTGCAAGAGCAGCAATCGAGGCACTCAGACATAGCTTTTATAATTCAGTGGATAAAGAAATCCGTAAAACACCGGAGATTTACTATGCAGGAAGTAATATCAGCAGCACATACATGGCACATCTGCTTCAGGTAATCGGAGACAGGGATTTTTCGATTAACATTATTTCAAAATCAGGAACAACGACCGAGCCGGGTATTGCAACTCGTATTTTTAAGAAGAAGCTGATTGAAAAATATGGTAAGCAGGAGGCTGCGAAGAGAATTTATGCTACAACGGATAAGGCGAAGGGCGCATTGAAGACGCTCGCAACCGAGGAAGGTTATGAGACCTTTGTTGTTCCGGATGATGTAGGAGGACGTTTCTCTGTATTGACAGCAGTTGGTCTGCTTCCAATCGCAGTAAGCGGCGCAGATATAGACAAGCTGATGGAAGGTGCGGCATCTGCAAGAAAAGATTGTCTGGCACAGGATTTTGATGCATCTGACGCTATGAAATATGCAGCCGTTCGTAATATCCTTTACAATAAGGGAAAATCAATTGAGATTCTTGCAAACTTCGAGCCGGCACTCCACTATGTATCGGAATGGTGGAAGCAGCTTTACGGCGAGAGCGAAGGTAAGGACGGAAAGGGTCTGTTCCCGATGGCAACAGATTTTACAACGGACCTGCACTCACTCGGACAGTTTATTCAGCAGGGTTCACAGAATCATTTTGAGACAGTTATCAATGTATTAAATCCGACATGTGAAATCGTCATGGAAGAGGAAGATACGGATTTGGATGGTCTGAATTATCTTGCAGGCAAGACAGTTGACTTTGCAAATAAGAGTGCCATGAATGGTACAATCCTTGCTCACGCTGATGGCGGTATTCCGATTATTCAGGTTAACATTGACCGCGTAGATGAATTTACACTTGGTGAATTGTTCTATACATTTGAGTTTGCATGTGGTATCAGCGGTTATACACTTGGTGTAAATCCATTTAATCAGCCGGGTGTTGAAAGCTATAAAAAGAACATGTTTGCACTTCTCGGAAAGCCGGGCAATGAAGAGCTCGGAAAAGAACTGCTTGCAAGAATAAATAGTTAATTAATGTGAAAATCTGCGTAGCAGATTTTTGCATGGCCCCGCGCATTGCCGAAGGCAATTATGCATGCGCGGGGTTCTTTATTTGTAAAAAAAAGCGAAGCATATTTTTGTTTGTATATTTTTTTTCAAACTGGGAACACTCTTTTATGTAACAGTTATTACAGAGAAAGGGAGTTTAGTTATGGCAGAAAACAATTATCAGTCAAACGAGCAGAAGAACAATCAGAAAAATAATACAGGCAGCAATCAGACAAATAAGGAAACTGCATCAAACGCAAAGGCTTCAAACAGCCAGAAGAACAGTCAGAAGAATAACACAAGTAACAGCAGCGACTGTTACTAACCCCTCCACATGTAAAAATCTGCGAAGCGGATTTTCACAGACCTCGTTTATCGTGAGAGTAATCTTGCGTGAACGGGGTTCTTTTTATGCAAAAAATATGGGAAGGAAATTTTCACAGACATGCCCATTGTATAAGCAATTTTTTGTATCGTGCATATACTGTAGATAAGAGAGAAAGTGGAGGCGGAAATTTGAGATTTCATAATATCAATATTCGAAATATTCTAAGTGAAGCGCTGAACTATGGAGGAATCATTGTAGATGTAAGAACAAGTGAAGAATTTGCCCAAAGTCATATCCCGATGGCAATCAATCTGCCTCTTTGCGAATTGCAGGCAGGAAATATCTCTCTTCCAAAGGGGAAGGTTATTTTGGTGTATTGTGCAAACGGAGGAAGCAGCGCATATGCTGCAAGTATTTTGTCAGAAAAAGGTTATAAGGTTATCAACACGGTCGGTGGATTATCAAGTTATCATGGAGCTCTGACACGAGGCAAAAAAATGTGAGGGAATCCTTGGTATGTGTTGACTTAATCAAAAGATAAATTTACAATACTAATAAGTGTGTTTTTTTACAAAAGCTATAATTGGTGGAAAACCGGGAAATAAACGGTCTGTGAAAGAGGTCATAACAGTACATGGAATCAAATTATGAATTAATTGCACCCTGTCATTTTGGATTGGAATCGGTGCTGAAACGGGAAATATTGAATCTGGGATATGAAATCGTATCTGTGGAGGATGGGCGAGTGACATTTCGTGGAGATGAATCTGCCATTGCCCGTGGAAACGTATTTATCAGAACAGCAGAACGGATTTTGTTGAAAATGGGCAGCTTTCACGCTGCGGATTTTGATGAACTGTTTGAGGGGACAAAGGCAATTCCGTGGGAGGAATATCTTCCGCGGGATGCAAAGTTCTGGGTTACAAAAGCAACGACAAATAAGAGTGCATTGTTTTCGGGAAGTGCCATTCAGTCGATTGTGAAGAAGGCAATTGTGGAGCGGATGAAAAAGACATATCATGTTGAACGCTTTGAGGAGGATGGGGACGAGTATCCGATTCGTGTATTTATATTTAAGGATATGGTTTCAATCGGACTTGATACATCCGGCACATCTTTACATAAACGCGGATATCGGCAGCTTGTGGGAAAAGCTCCGATTTCTGAGACACTTGCGGCAGCACTTTTGATGCTGACCCCGTGGAATAAAGATCGTGTACTTGTGGATCCGTTTTGCGGAAGCGGTACATTTCCGATTGAAGCGGCTATGATTGGTGCTAATATCGCGCCAGGCATGATGCGCGCGTTTGCGTCGGACAGTTGGGAAAAGGTCATACCGAAGAAGATATGGTACCAGGCATATGATGAGGCGGAGGATATGATTCGGCGGGACATTCAGATGAATATTCAGGGTTATGATCTTGATCCGGAAATCGTGAAATGTGCGATAGCGAATGCAAAGGCAGCAGGTGTGGAGCAGTATATTCATTTTCAGGCGCGGGATGTGAAGGAATTGCACCATCCGAAGCATTATGGGTTTATTATTACAAATCCGCCATATGGTGAGCGGCTGGAGGAAAAGGAAGCGCTGCCGGCGTTGTATAAGAAGATAGGAGAAAGCTTTTCAGGCCTGCCTGACTGGTCGATGTATCTGATTACTTCTTATGAGGATGCAGAGAAATACATCGGACGGAAGGCTGATCGGAATCGTAAAATCTATAATGGTATGATTAAGTCATATTTTTATCAGTTTATGGGACCGAAGCCGCCGAAACAATCGAAAGGAAATGAACAATAATTTGAAGAAGTTCTGGATATTTCCGGTACTGATTGCGGTACTGGTTACAATTACATTTTTTCTTGGAAGGAATCCTGTTAAGACGATTGATGAATCGGATGCGCTTTCATCCTGCAGTGATGCGTTTGCAGAAAATATACGCGGGTACATGAATGAGGACGATGTCATCATTACGGTTGGCGGCGGAAGCATGGAAGAATTCGGGTTCACATTTTATGTGAGTGAGAATATGCATTTGATGGTGGAAGGCGAGTTTTTGAGAAGTCTGCTGCTTTGTTCTGTGCAGAGATATCCCGATGGAACTGTGCTGATTATGAAGGGTGATAATCAGATTGAGTTGGAGATTGGCAAAAATACCGCGACCGTAAACCGAAAGACCGAGGTTGAACTCGGAGACAGTGTGTATGTCGATGAAGATACGGACAGCCTGATTTTGCCGATTGATCATATTGCGGAGTATCTCAGCTATCAGGTGGAGTATCACGTGGATGAAAAATGGGTAGACCTTGCCATTCTTCCGGGGGAGACAGCGCTTCCGGAGCGCTATGATATGCGCGATTATGGGCGTGTCAGTCCTGTGAGGGATCAGGGACGATATGGTACATGCTGGGCATTTGCATCGCTTGGAGCGTTTGAGACAACCATACGTCCGGAGGAGAATGATATTTTTTCTGTCGATCATATGTCTATGTGCAACAGCTATGCGTTGGATGTCAACAGTGGAGGAGAGCATACGATGAGTATTGCGTATCTTGCCGCTTGGCAGGGACCGGTATATGAGAAGGATGACCCGTACGGGGACGGCATGAGTGATCCGAATTTGTCAGCGGAGAAGCACCTTGAGGAAGCGCTGATTTTGAATGGCCGGAATGACGAGACAATCAAGAGTGCAATTTTCAGGTATGGGGCGATTGAAACTTCTATTTATTCGGCACTGGAATATGTAGACAGCTATTCCATGTATTATTCGAGTGAATATGCGGCCTATTATTATGATGGGGATGAGATACCAAATCATGATGTCGTGGTTGTCGGCTGGGATGACAACTATCCAAAGGAGAACTTCACAATTCACCCAGAGGGAGATGGCGCATTCATATGTAAAAATAGCTGGGGCGAGGAATTTGGCGATGATGGCTATTTCTATGTCTCATATTATGATACAAAAATATGCAACAAGTCGGTTGTCTACACCCGGGTAGGCGAGAAGGACAACTATGACAATATTTATCAGACCGATAAATTAGGCTGGGTCGGACAGCTCGGATTTTCTAAGGAGGATGCGTATTTCTCCAATATATATAAAGCCGGGGTTGGTGAAGAACTGACAGCGGTTTCTTTTTATGCAACGGATGAGGATACAGAATTTGAGGTTTACGTCGTGCGTGATTTTGAAGGGGTAGATTCATTTAAGGACCGGAAATTTGTTGTGTCGGGAAGTATGAAGCATGCCGGTTATTATACGGTTGATTTTCCGGAGGCAATTCCGCTTGAGGATCATGAGAAATATGCTGTTATTGTGAAAATACATACACCGGGCGCTGTGCACCCGATTGCCATAGAGTATGATGCAGATGAGCGGTCGGGAAGCTTTGATATCAGTGACGGAGAGGGTTATATCAGTTTGTATGGTGAAATGTGGCACCGTGCTGAGACATCCGAGAAATGTAATGTCTGTCTGAAGGCATTTACAAATTGGACAGGAACAACAAAAAAGAAGACGAAAAATGCAGCGAATGAAACAATCGCTACCGAAACAGATGCTGAAAGATAAGTGCGAAACAGGAGGAAAACATGAAGAAGATTATTTTTGCGACGGGAAATGAAAATAAGATGGTAGAGGTACGAATGATTCTTGCCGATTGCGGATATGAAATCGTATCCATGAAGCAGGCAGGTATTGATATTGAAATTGTGGAGGACGGAAGCACCTTTGAGGAAAATGCAACAATCAAAGCAACTGTTATCAGTAAACAGAAGGAGGCAGAGGGCTGTATTGTACTGGCGGATGACAGCGGACTTGAGGTTGATTATATGAATGGTGAGCCGGGAATTTATTCTGCAAGATGGGAAGGCGTCGACACGCCGTACAGTGTCAAGAATCAAAAAATTATTGAGCGTCTTGACGGTGTGCCGGACGAGCAGCGTACAGCACGATTTGTATGTGCGATAGCAGCGGTATTTCCGGATGGTTCGGTTGTTACGAGACGAGGAACGATTGAGGGACGTATCGCATATGAGCCGGCAGGTGAAAATGGGTTCGGCTATGACCCGATTTTTTATGTGCCGGAGCTTGGAAAGACGACAGCACAGATTGCGCCGGAGGACAAGAATAAGATTAGTCATAGAGGGCGTGCACTGGAGATGATTCGGGAGATTTTGTAAGAAATATAAGATTTTGATAAAGGAAAACGCATGAGCGGATGTTCACGAGATGGAGGAGTTTGGAATGTGGCGTGTACTTGTGATGAGTGATTCCCATGGAAATAGTGAGAATGTAAGAAGGGCGATAGAAAAGACACGGGAAGAGGTCGGGGATTTTCAATTGCTTATTCATCTCGGGGATGTCGGCAATGCGCAGGAGGTGGAAGAACTTGCAGGCGTGCCTTGCTATATCGTGCGGGGAAATACAGATTATGATAGGAACTTGCGAGATGTGAATGTGATTCTGGTTGGTGAGCATCGTTTGTTTTTGACGCATGGACATCGATATGGGGTTCACAGCTCCTTGCTTTCGCTTCGTAACGCGGCACTGGAAAATGACTGTGATATTGCGATGTACGGACATACGCATGTGCCATTATTGGACGAGGATGTTGATGATGTGACGATTTTAAATCCGGGAAGCCTGACTTATCCGAGGCAGGAAGGGAAAAAACAATCCTTCGTGGTAATGGAAGTAGATGATGCGGAGGAAGTAACATATCAATTTTATTATATGTAATCATATTCCAACGGAATATGATTATGCAGCCCCACATCATTGCCGAAGGCAAGATATGCGTTTGTACACGTTGAAAAATATAATAAACGAGGAGAAAATGGTTGAAAAAAGGTGATATTTGCGAAGGAATTATAGAAAAATATGATTTTCCGAATAAAGCGAGCTTTATGTGTGAGGATCGAAAGATAACGATAAAGGGTGCGCTGCCGGGACAAAGGGTGCGTTACATGGTAACGAAAAAGAAGAGTGGCATGGCAGAGGGAAAGCTGCTTGAGGTCCTAGAGCGCGGAGCGATTGAGAATGCGGAGCCGGACTGCCCTTATTTTGGTATGTGCGGAGGCTGTGCGTATCAGACACTTTCGTACCCGAATCAATTGGCATTAAAGGCAGACATGGTGAAGAAATTGCTAGATCAGGTACTGCTTGCGGAGAAATCGAATTCCAGAGATTACATATGGGAGGGTATACTTGGTTCACCAACTCAGACGGCTTATCGCAACAAGATGGAATTTACCTTCGGGGATGCGTATAAGGATGGTCCGCTCGCATTGGGACTTCATAAGAAGGGAAGCTTTCATGATATTTTATCGGTTGTTGATTGTCGTATTATTGGGGAGGATTGGAGCAAAATTCTTGCTTGCAGTGAGAAATATTTTGCATCAAAAAATGTGACGTTTTTTCATCGTATGCGACATGAAGGAATTCTTCGAAATCTTGTTATTCGTCAGTCTCAAGCAACAGGCGAATTTCTAATCAATCTTGTTACATCGACTCAATGGGAAATATATGGTTTTGATAAAGACGTTATCCTGCAAGGATATGTGGATGAATTGCGGGCGATTGAAAGGGAAGATGACTTTCAGGGAAGGATTGCCGGCATTTTATATACGGAAAATGATGTGCTTGGGGATGTTGTACAGAGTGATCGAACCATCGTGTTGTATGGGAAGGATTATATTGAGGAGGAATTGCTTGGACTTACATTTCAGATTTCCCCATTTTCCTTTTTTCAGACGAATACAGCAGGCTGTGAGGTGCTTTATCAAAAGGCACGCGATTATATTATGGCGGGAAGAGTGATGCAGAGCACCGGAAAGGACAAGGTCGTGTTTGACCTTTATAGCGGAACCGGAACGATAGCACAGATGATGGCGCCCGTGGTAAAGAAAGTCATCGGTATTGAAATCGTGGAAGAAGCTGTGGAAGCGGCGAAGAATAACGCGAAGAAAAATGGGCTTGAAAATTGTGAGTTTATTGCAGGGGATGTACTCTCTGTTATTGATCTTGTAGATGATATGCCGGATGTCATTATTTTAGACCCACCGCGTGATGGTGTGCATCCGAAAGCTCTTGAGAAAATACTCGCATTCGGGGTCGATGAATTGGTATATATCAGCTGTAAACCGACTTCGCTTGCCAGAGACTTGGAGGTAATTATCAAGCGTGGCTATCAGGTGCAGCGTGTGTGCTGTGTAGATCAATTTCCGATGACAAATCATGTGGAGACGGTAGTGCTTTTGTCCCAACAGAAACCGGATGATGTAATTGAGGTTGAGATAGAGTTAGATGAGCTAGATTTGACTTCAGCAGAGAGTAAGGCGATATATAAAGAAATTCAGGAATATGTGCTGAAGGAGCATGGGTTGAAGGTTTCTAACCTGTATATTTCACAGGTAAAAAGGAAATGTGGAATAGAGGTGGGGGAGAATTATAACTTGCCTAAGTCGGAGGATAGTAGACAACCTCAGTGTCCGGAAGAGAAGGAAAAAGCGATAAAGGATGCACTGGAGCATTTTGGGATGATTTAGAGTATGTTAGGAAAGAAATTTGAAATACGAAAGAAGGAGGATTTTTACAATGCTTGATACAATTCTATCAAAATGTGATGAGAGATATGAAAAACCCGAATGTGGAGAATGTATGGATTGCACTTTTGAAGAATATTGTCCAGGAGATTGTGAAATTTGTTTAGATTATATACACAATCCGTCTCATTCACCAGTGAATGCTCCTGAGCGCAAATATGATTGTGTCCATATGGCGGATGTGTATGCATGTAAATATTCATGCCGATACACATCAGAAATAATATATGCGCTTAAAAGATGTAAAGATTTGTGGAATGTTGATGAATTAAAGGTATTGTCATTTGGATGTGGTCCATGTACAGATTTATTTGCAATTGATTATCTGCATTTGCAAGATGAATTAAAATATGGAGTACTAGAATATCGAGGGGTGGATTATAGTAGAGATGTTTGGAAAAATATACATCGAGATATAAAATAATTTGAAAATTCTGAACGGAAAATCAGATTTTTTTATCAAGATGCTTGTGAACTTATTACTCTAATAGAGCGTGGTACTTGGGTGCCAAATCTTATAGTGTTTCAGTATGTATTTTCTGATATGCAAAAACATACGGACGAACAAGATATAAAATATTTTATGGATACTTTCGCACGATATTTTAACGAAAAGGTAAGTTCAAATACTTATATAATACTAAATGACA